>JBOFLQ010000237.1:0-23584 GCA_051657945.1 Xenococcaceae cyanobacterium
ACAGCAATTCCTAAGATCTACGCCAAACCAATTGTTGACATGTTGGTTGAAGTCAATGACATTACTCAAGTCGATAAATATAACTCAGCAATGGAGGCGCTAGGTTATGAGGTAATGGGTGAATTTGGTATATCGGGTCGTCGCTACTTTCGCAAGGATAATAAGATGGGTGTAAGAACTCATCACGTTCATATTTTTGAGGTTAATTCAAAAGAAGTGGAAAGACATCTGGCGTTTCGAGATTACATGGTCGCCCATCCCGAAGATGCTCAAAAATACAGCGAACTCAAACGTCGATTGGCAAAGCAATATCCGAATGATATTAACGGGTATATGGATGGAAAAGATGGATTTATCAAGGAAATGGAAAGCTTGGCATTGGAGTGGCGTAATTCTAATTGAAGTGCGATCGGGCATAGATCGGGCGATTGTATAGGCAAGGCGTTTCGCCTACGCGATCGCATGGGAACGATCGGCGATCGATATATAGTTGCGATCGCCCTAAATTTTATTTGGCTTTACTAAATAAAAATCGAGTTTATCATGGCAGCAAAAGTATTGGCGATCGCCCAACAAAATTTTTCTAATCATTATTCTTAAAATAAGCTCGATTTATAAGTAAAGTTTAGATCTAAGTCTCGATCGCTTTTAAAATTTAAATGTATTTTCTTCCTTTACATAACTTAATTGGCAACGAAATAAGTTGGTTTGAGGGTTATAATTTGAGAGGAGCTTTCAGGGGACAGTGTGTCTAAAATTCGCTTCAATTTTCGCAAACCCTTGAAATATCGTTAAATTATTTAAGCGATCGACAATTTTTTAGAACATTTTTGAGAGGATCGATCGATTATTTTTTTAGATAATGTAAATCGATTGTAAAAAGTATTTGACAAGGATTAGACAATATCCATTTAAAAATAAAGGGCGATCGAATAATTTTTAGAGGATGGACGCGATCGAACAGGAATAATTGAGCGGTCGATGTTGCCCGTGCGATCGCCTCTGTAGCTTTTGAGCATAATATTACCCAAATTGTAGGGACGTTCCATGGAATCGTCCCTAAAGAACATTGATTAACCAATCAATTCAATTGCGCGTTTGACAAAATTTTCAGCCGTCAAACCGTTAAATGCCATAATTTGACCGGCGCTAGCAGTAGTTTCGCCTCGTTTCCAAGCAAAAGTATCTCGCTTGCAGTTGCTACGTAACATAACTGGTTCTAACATGGCACTAGTACCGCCAGTAACACCAATCAAAGCATCGCCGCCGAACAATTTTTCAAACCCTGCATCGTCTAAGAAATTGCCATCTTTTTGGGAACAACTTTCCCAAGCTACATCAGTAGGACGATACAAACGACGGGGATTAATTATCGAAACAATGCGCGAACCAATTCCTTGAGATTGTAACTGTTTGGCAGCTTCATAAACTGGAATTAAGGTCATATCGCCAATGACAGCAAAGACAACCTTTTTCTCCCCATTGGAGATCCCCCTCCCGTCCCCCAAAGATTGGGGGATGCCAGAAGTAGCTTCGCTATTAAGATCGACGGGGGGTTGGGGATCGATTTCCTGTAAAATTACGCCACCATTTTCTAAACCCTGACGAGTTTGTTCGAAAGTAGTCAGAATTGGCAAAGCAGATTTACTTGCTGTAATGGTAATACCCTTATTCTTGCTACTCAATGCCCATTCATAGCAAACTTGAATACTGTTAGCATCGCAGGGAAATAAAGGGAAAACATTGCCGTTACGCATCATTGCGGCAAAATAGTTTTCAATTTCGGGACGTTGGTGAGTCCATCCGTTACGTCCTTGTTCTAATGCCCCTGCGGTAAATAGAGTAACAGTAGCAGGTGTCGGACGGCGCAATTCTGCCATTGCTTGGGTAACAGTTTGCCAAATTGGTAAACCGTTAATGGCAAAAGATTCGTAAGAACACCAAAGAGTGCGCGCCCCAAATAAAGATAAACCAACCGCCAAACCAGCACAAGCATCTTCACTGAGAGGTTCGTAAACTTGCCCCTGTGGTTGTTGGTAGTAAATTTCATCGGTGATGGGGTGAATAATTTTGAGGGCAACGTTAATATTATTAATTCCCGATGCCGCATTACCATCAGCGTTAGAGACGATAAAATTGGGATCTTGTTTGCCGACGTAACCGACGATCGCGCCCATGGCAGTAGTGGCAACTTTTTTATCGCCACCAACTGAATATTCTTCTAGGGGTAATCTGCCTAAATCGCTTAGAGGTAATATTTTTTCAGTTACTACTGTTTTAGATGCCGAACCACCATTAGCGCGTTCGTAATTGGTGCGAACTAATTGCCATGCTTCTGGAGTTAAAGCGAGAGATTTTAAAGCGCTGATAATATAATCTTTTTCAACTGAGTCGCCTGGATAGAGGTTGTGAGATTGCGCGCCGCGTTTGTGAACTCCCGCACCTTTTAATTGTTTGACAATTAATACAGTCAACGTTCCACCCAATGCCGATTTAGCTGCCTTGTCAGTTGCTTCTAAAACTGCTTGAGTAAATTCTAGACGTTTGGCAAATGAAAACTTGGTACTATCGACATAATCGCCCCTTTGGTTAGCATCGTCGTAGTCTTTGGCATTAACAAGAATAATTTCTGCAAAACCATTTCCTTTCCAATAGGCAATCATTTCTTGGTTGGTTTTTGTCGCCACCATACTGTGATGTTCTTGGGAATAACCATTCCAAACCAAGATCGGCAAGAAATTAGTAACTTGAGGATAGGCAGTATTAAAATGACCGAAGCTACTCATGATGTAAGGTTCGCCCAAACCACCATCGCCGATCGTCACGGGAAAAAGTACACCTGGATGCAATTTAGCACCCGCCATAGCGAAATGTTGTCCTTGTCCGAGAGGCCCTGCGGGGTTGAGAAGTCCTGGTATTTGTCCTGAGAGGTGTCCGAGTAATCCATGCATTTCTCTATAGCGATCGCGCATGTCTTGGACGGTATTAATTCCCATATCTTCAAGGGAACGATCCAAGAACACATTGCTATAGAATCCAGGGGCATGGTGTCCGACTTCGGTGATGATATTTTTGTAACCCAACATCATCAAAGCAGCAATTGCTTCAGCTACGCTAGCAAATCCGCCTGGGTGTCCCGATTCTTTTGAAGCCGTAATTTGTAGGGTTAAATAACGCAATGCATCGGCAGCAAGGAGGGTTTGATAGACAGCATTCTTATCGCTAGGGGAAGAGATCGCTGTATTTCCTTCTTTAATTGCTGGTTCTTTACCATACCGATCGAATTCAGGCAAAGAATCGCTAAAATGTTGAATTCCTTGGCAAAATGCAGGAATATTAGTGGCAACGGTCATAATATCTTGGATACCTCTTTCCATAACTGCGACTCATTAAATTAATCTTACAGTTTGCAGAGGTACGGCGATCGTGTTGTATCGCAAAAATGAGTCGAGAAAATTATCTATGGTTAGTATTGAAAATCTTAAGTAGAGTAGCAGTTAGTAAGTTTTTCTGTAGGGAAGGGTTTACCTTGAGATTGAGTAACATACCATATATTTTGATAAACCCGCCCCTACTCAGTCGTTACTTTTCAACAGAAGCGCGCGCTGCTGCTGCTTCTTCAGGATGAATGCCCAATCTAGTTAAATTGAGACGACCTCTGTTATCGAAGCCCCTTACTTTAACAACTACTTCATCGCCAATAGCGACCTCATCCTCAACCTTGCCCACTCTGCCATCGGCTAGTTGAGAAATATGAATCATACCTTCTTTCCCAGGTATTACTTCAACGAATGCACCAATATCGATAATTCGAGTAACACGCCCGACGTAAACATCGCCTTCGTTTAATTTACGGGTCATGTTGTAAATAATCTTCTTGGCTTGTTCGGCTTTTTCCGCTTCAACTGCCGCAATTGTCACCGTACCGTCATCATCGATATCGATTTTCGCGCCAGTTTGCTCGGTAATGCCTTTGATGGTTTTACCCGATGGCCCGATTACCATACCAATTAGTTCGGGATCGATCTTGAGAGTGAGTAGACGCGGTGCATAGGGAGAAAGTTCGCTACGAGGTTTGTCGATCGCGGCGAGCATTTTTTCAAGAATGTGAATTCTCGCTGGTTTAGCTTGATGAATTGCTTTAGCAACCGTTTCCATCGACAAACCAGTAATTTTCATATCCATTTGCAACGCTGTGATACCAGTATCGGTACCAGCAACTTTGAAGTCCATATCCCCTAAGAAATCTTCAATGCCTTGAATATCGGTGAGGATGCGTACTTCCGAACCTTCTTTAATCAAACCCATCGCCGCACCGCTTACTGGTTTGCTAATTGGTACACCAGCATCCATTAAAGCTAGAGTAGAACCACAAACCGAACCCATCGAAGTCGAACCGTTGGATGAAAGAACTTCCGATACTACACGCAACACGTAAGGAAAGTCATTCTTAGAGGGTAAGACTGGAAGGATCGCTCTTTCTGCTAATGCACCATGACCGATTTCTCTACGTCCTGGAGAACGCATAGGTCTTGTTTCACCAACAGAATAAGGAGGGAAATTATAATGGTGGAGATAGCGTTTTTCATTTTCTGGATTGAGGTCGTCACCCAAGTCTTGCGCGTCTCCCGACGTTCCCAAAGTTGCGATCGATAAGACTTGAGTCAGTCCGCGTTGAAACAAACCGCAACCATGTAATCGCTGAGGTAATATACCAACTTGACAAGAAATCGGACGTACTTCATCTAGTTTGCGTCCGTCTACCCGAACTCCATCGTCGAGAATCTGCTTTCGCATCAACTTTTTCGTCAGAGACTTAAACTTATTGGGAACGAGTTTCGAGTTTTCTGTGGTTGCAACTTTAATTGGATCGTCTTCTGGCAATTCTTTAATAACGCTATCGATCTCATTAAGTTGAATGGCATCCAATGCTTCATCGCGAGCTTTTTTATCGAAATCAAACTGAGAGAGAACTTTTTTAATCGATTCGCTAGCGCGATCGCCGATAAACTTCTCAACTTCCTCTTTTTCAACAGGTGGTTCTTCAATAACTATTTCGATACCGAGATCTTTAATCAATTCTCTCTGGGCTTGAATCAATTCTAGAACCGCTTCATAGCCAAAATCGATTGCTTCGATGACATCTTGTTCGGGGAGTTGGTTAGCACCAGCCTCTACCATAACAACACCGTCGGGAGTTCCCGCTACAACTAGATCCAAGTCTCCAGCCACAATCTCTTTATAAGTAGGATTGATAATAAAATCATCCCCCACCAATCCCACTCTTACCGCAGCCATAGGGCCGTAAAAAGGAATTTTTGCTAAAAGCGTAGCTACCGAAGCCCCCGTTACAGCAAGCACATCTGGAGGCACTTCTTCATCCATCGACAAAGTAGTTGCAACTATTTGTAAATCATCGCGCAACCACGAGGGAAATAAAGGACGCATCGGGCGATCGATCAAACGACTAGTTAAAATTGCCTTCTCTGGAGGACGACCTTCTCGACGCAAAAATCCACCAGGAATGCGACCAGCAGCATACAATCTTTCTTCGTAATCTACCACCAAAGGAAGAAAATCAATTCCTTCACGACCTGCGGCACGTGTTGCGGTTACTAAAACAGCCGTATCTCCAGACTGAATTAAAACGGAACCTCCTGCTTGTGGAGCGAGCAAGCCTACCTTGAGTCTAATATCCCTTCCGTCGAAGGATATTAACTTATCAAACTCTTGCATTCAGCGTTTTTTCCTTGTTTTATCACTTTCTCTTTCTGAGGCAATCCTAACATTTATAGTATGACAATACGAACGTATTTAGCTCTGCGAAAACAATGCAACATGCTTAACTGCTTTCAATTTAGCGATCGCGACTGCTAAATAAAGAATTTAAACTTATTAGCTCAAAATTCGCCTGTCAATCTTAATCTTTGCTACATATTTTAGAAGCCAAGTCAAAAGTAATCACCTATTACTCATCCAAGCACATAACTCAATATCGATACCGATAACCTCTTTGCGGACTCTCTGCGCCTCTGCTAAAGTGCGTCTTACATTTTGAGGAGGACTGGAAGCGGAGGTTTCCTCCGCTTATTGAAGTCCGTGAAACCTCAAAATTACGCACTTTCTCTGCGCGAAATAAAATATTCTATTGCCACTCCACACCAAACCGCCTGTAGACGTTTCATGAAACGTCTCTACATTAAAATAAATTTTCCCACCAAAGCGATCGCCAACCAAATCAAAAAACAATAACGCATCAAACCCAAAGCAGATTCAATCTTAGCTGGTGTAATCCGATCGATAGCATCCCCAAGCAAGGGCTTATTATTCGCCACCCCAGCATAAAAATTTTCCCCACCCAATTGCACCCCCAAAATTGCTGCAAATACCGCCTCACTCCAACCAGAATTAGGACTGGGATCTTTAACTCCATCCCGTTGACAAATCTGCCAAACTCTTCTCGGTTTTCCCGACAATAACCCTAAAGTGAATACCGTCAACCGACAGGGAAACCAAGTCAATTTATCTTCCAATTGAGCGCTAAACCAACCTATATCTATATATGGTTCTCTTAAATAACCGATCGACGAATCGAGGGTGCTAGCTGCTTTATAGGCGATCGCTAAAGGTACGCTTCCCACTCCTGGTAAAAATGCGCCCATAATTGCATAAAAAAGCGGTGCGGTAACACCATCGATGGTATTTTCTGCCACTGTTTCTAATGTGGCCCGCAGTATTTCTTGTTCTGATAAATTAGCCGTATCTCTGCCGACATATTGACTTAATTTAGAACGAGCCGTTGCTAAATCTTTATTCCATAAAGGTTGCAATACGTCAACCGCTGCATCACGCAAACTTTTCCCAGCAAAGCAACTAGCTAGCATAATTATTTCTAATGCTAAACTCAACCAAGGAGCGAGTAAATTAGAGCCACGAATAATTAAAGATGCGATCGCGCCGCTACCAGCAATTAAACCGATTCCCAAACAAATGCCAACGAAACGACGCAACCATCTTTGTTGACAAAATTTAAGTGTTAATTCGGTCACATAAAAAATTACCCATCCCATCACTTGTACGGGGTGTAACCATCCCCAAGGATCGCCAATTAAATAATCAATAATAGCTGCAAGTATCAATACTAAAGCAGCGCGATCGAAACTAACTGTCATTTCATTATTTAATCGATCCTGAAAATTAACAAAATTTAAGCAATAACCAATAACTATTCTTGGATTTTATAAACATTCTCTTCCCAATTTATTCCATCAAAAAAACGAACTTCAAATCGAGAGAGAACATCACCATCTAAGCAGCGAACATTAACATCAATTGCGTCGGGATGAGAACGAGGACGATAAAAAGGATGAATGCCACAAATACGACAAAATGTATGCTTGGCAATCCCAGTATTAAAAGTATAAGTACTCAATACATCAGCATTGCTAAGTAGAGTAAATCGTTCCTGTGGAACGATTAAATGTAAAAATCCTTTTTTGCGACAAATCGAACAGTTACAATCTTCGACTACGTGTCGATCGACCGCTACGCGAAAGCGAACTGCACTACAATGACATCCTCCTTCATAAGTGATTAATTCGTTCATCTGTCTAAAAGTAGAAATAATAATTAGACAACAAAATTAGTTTCTTCGCCAATAGATGCTTGCCAACTGCGAGCATCATAATAAAGATCGGCAAGAGTAATACTATATAATGCTTCTTTTAATTTCTGATGAATTTGTTTCCAAAGACTAAATGTTACCCAATCTTCAGCTTGTTCTGAATTTGGATTATAGCGTGGAAGTGGTTCGATCGTTTCTCCAACTGCTTCTAAAATTTGTCCTAAAGAAATTTGTGATGGGTCATAAGCTAATTGATATCCTCCCCGATAACCTCTAACCGATCTAACTAATCCAGCACGTCGCATTTCGATTAATAATTTTTCTAAATAAGGAGCTGGTAAGTTAGCATGAGCAGCAATCTCTTTTACAGATGTAGGTTCAAACCTCGATCGTAAACTTAGATCTAATAAAGCTTTTACACTATAGTGACCGCGAGTTGTTAACTTCATCTTCTATCCACAATAAAAACTAAATTACTTAAAAATTACTCAATAAATATTTTTTACAGATTTGCGCTAAATAACTGAGATATTAGTTTAAATATATATTTAATTAAATTTACTTTCTGAGTGTAATATAGTTTTATAGACAAATAAAAAAGTAAAATTTACTTGTCTTTGCTTTTGATTAGCTAAACCATAAACCTGCAAACCAAAGAATTCATTAGTGATAGTTTAAGTTAATGGCTAAAACGAACCAACCCGAACCCTTAACTGGTCAAGACTTACTTAGCAAAGTTAGAGAACTTGGCAGTCGCAGTAAAGAAGAAAAAGCGAGAGAATGTGGTTATTATACCGTCACCAAAAATGGTATAGAAAGAGTCAATATGATGAAGTTCCTTAATGCTCTGATCGATGCAGAAGGAATTGAATTAGATAGCAGTGCAAACGGTCACGGACGTGGCGGTCGTTCTGCTAGCTATCGCATTAGTGTACAATCCAATCATAATTTACTAATTGGTGCTGCTTATACTAAAAAAATGGGTTTAAAACCAGGAGATGAATTTGAAATAACTCTAGGAAGAAAACATATTCATCTCAAACAGATCGATGATATGGATGACGAAGAAGAGTAATTTGAAAAGACTTTAATTAAAATAAAAAGCTAGATAGCTACTGCTAAGAAAGCTAAAAATTAATCATTTAAGTCAAATCGAGTTTTGTGACGTTGTTTTGGAAAAATATCCGAGCAACGTCGCTGTTTTTTTAGGATTTTTCCACGCTCGAACAAATTTATCTTAAAAAATCTATATTACTTTCAAGCAATCTATAATACAAAAAAATAAACGTCAATTCAATTCGACAAATCAAATTTAAATGTCGTTCGACAAGTGCAAAAGTTTATCGATAATTTTGTTTGGTAATTAGTACCAAATTTTGTGAATAATTTTCATTAGTTTCTAAAACTTGAATCGATGGCGATGGCACATTCAAACGATCGATTAATTGAGGTTCGAGCGACTTAACTCGATTAGGTTCGATCAAAAGATAGGGTTTTGTAGATGTTTGCCATTTTTGTTTGAGTCGATTTAGATCGCAGGGAATGACTTGTCGATCGCTATAAAAATTAAGCACAGAAGAACGATTATTCGTCAAAGAAGTATAAACAACGCTGTCTTGCGGTACAAATCGCTCGATCGTGTTGGCGATTGGTTTGAGTGAGTCAACTTGGTTTAATTGACCGACCCAATTACCAGAAGAAACAAACAAAATTGAAGAAACATACATTCCCCAAAACAACATAGAAATAAACTGTCGATCTTTGCGCTTGATTAAAACGGCGACGATCGCCAAATTCAAAGCAATAGCGCTAAAAATCATCACGGTAAACAAACCTAGCGTCTGAGTCGCACTAAAATAGAGGCAAATAATCGCAATTAAAATTGCCAAAATTGCCAAACTCCAACTCCAAAGGCGAGGATAGGGGCGATAGCTGGGAAAATTTAAAACCTGAGCTAATTTTGCTCCTCCTGCCAGTGCCAAAACTGGATAAATAGGCAAAATGTATTCGGGCATTCTTACCAGTAAAGGCGCGATCGCGACTAAATAACCCACTCCCCAAATCAAAACAAACTTTGCCCAACTCCAATTGCGACTTTCAAAAGCAAGTTTGATACCATGGAGGGCAAACAACAACCAAGGCCAGGAAAACAGAAAAATCTCGCCCAGATACGAACCAGAATCGAGCAAATCGCTGGTGGATAACTGCCAAAAATGCTGCCAAGATTGTTGAAAGAAAACAAGTAAAGTTGTCGATTTAAAAATGAGTTGACCTTGCCAGTATCGAACTGCGTACCAAGCGATCGCAGGAAGCAAACCCAAACCGATCCCGCGCCAAGCATGTTTGGAAACCAATAATCTGGGCGTATCCCAGGCTAGGAACAATATAGCAACTAGCGCGATCGATAAGCCCAGCACACCTTTAATCAGACACAAAGCGCTCAATCCCAGACCGATTCCCAACGTCCAGCGCAAATCGCGCCGCGATCGCAACACCGATAAAATTGTCAAAATTTCAAAAAAAAGAATTGGCCCGTCCAGCATCGCCAAACGTCCTTGACGCAAAATTGGCAGCCAAGTTAAATACATTAAAGCCGCGTATAGTGCTGGCGTTCTCATCACAAAAGTTTCTCGCCCAACTTTGTAGAGTAGAGGTACCGAACAGGCTGCTAAAATTGCCCCTGGTAAACGCGTCGTCCACTCGTTAACGCCGCCGAAGCAATAACTTAAGGCGATCGAAATCTGAATTAAAGGAGGATGAGAAAAGAGATCGCTCTCCCACAACTTGGGGAATAGCCAATTTTCGAGCTTGTCGGGCGATCGCGCAATTTCCTTGGCTACTTGTGCAACGATTCCTTCTTCTGGATTTTGCAGCGGTAAGCCACCGAGATCGATGGTAAAGATAATCAGCGCTGCTGCCAGCAAACCGAATAAATATAGAGATTCAGTCCAACGCTCTTTGGTGCGAAGTTGGCTTTTCGAGCGACCCCAAGCAAAAGTTTGACGATTCATGATTTGGTAGTAATTGCCGATTTTTAGTAACTATTGCTGAGAATATGGATTGGAGAATTTCCTGACTTTATTTTCTCAGTAATTGTCTCTAATTCCGAATTCAAATGCGATTGTTTAGTTTAGCTATTTTCGTTTTTATATCGTATCTTCTCGACAAAAAGTGTAATACTCACTAAATTTTGTCAAATGGCAAATGTTAAAATGATCCAAATAAGCAAAATCGATCGAATTAAACTACTAGTATTTTTAGATTTTTTTAAGCATACTTAGAGCTATAGGCTATCTTAAATTCCCAGTTATTGCTTCATCAAATAAAAATTTACCAACTAACAATGGCAAACTCGAATGACTTTATCTGCGTTTCCCGAGCGATCGGCAAAGCGAGAAAGTTGATGCCGCGATCGCGACAATTAGACAAAGTCATAGAAAATCCGTATTTCGCGCGATTGGGCTTGCTGTTATCTCTAGAACAACCCGAACGGTACAGTTATGGACGGAGCATTTACGATTACGCTACAAATTGTCATTGCCGTACTCGCTGGGATTAGCGCTCAAGTATTAGCCGAATATCTCAAAGTACCCAGCATCGTTTTTTTGCTATTATTCGGGATTTTGCTCGGTTCTGACAGTTTGAACGTTTTACATCCTCAAGATCTCGGCGTAGGTTTAGAAGTATTGGTGGCTCTGTCGGTAGCGATTATTTTGTTTGAAGGAGGCTTAAATCTCGAACCGCGCGATCTAGGTCGAGTTTCTGGTAGCTTGCGTAACTTAGTCACTCTTGGCACTCTCATTACGTTAATTGGTGGAGGTATTGCCGCTCATACCCTGGCAGAATTTCCTTGGTCGATCGCTTTTCTGTACGCTTCACTGGTAGTCGTGACCGGTCCTACTGTAATTGGGCCTTTACTCAAACAAGTACAAGTAGACCGACGCGTAGCAACTTTACTAGAAGGAGAAGGCGTTCTCATCGATCCCGTAGGGGCAATTCTGGCAGTAGTCGTTCTCAATACCATTTTAAATAGTAACGCAGCACCAATGGCGATCGTCAGCGGTTTATTTTTGCGTCTTGGCATCGGTGCGGCGATCGGTGCTGCAAGTGGTTGGCTACTCGGTTTAATTCTCAAAAAATTTAACTTTATCGGCGACGATCTCAAAAATTTAGTCGTTTTAGCAGGAGTTTGGGGATTATTTGGCTTAGCACAAACCCTTCGCAGCGAATCGGGTTTAATGGCAACAGTAGTGGCAGGAATAGTTCTCAAAGCTTCCTCAGTTGCCGAAGAACGCACGATCAAACGCTTTAAAGGGCAACTGAGTGTTTTGTGCGTTTCGGTCTTGTTTATCCTACTCGCCGCCGATCTCTCCATTGATAGTGTCATCGCTTTAGGTTGGGGAAGCGTTCTCACCGTCTTAGTTTTAATGTTTTTAGTTCGTCCTCTGAGCATTTTGCTATGTACTTGGAATCATGGTATGAACTGGCGACAGAAACTATTTTTAGCATGGGTTGCGCCTAGAGGAATTGTTTCAGCTTCAGTTGCCTCTTTGTTTGCCATTCTGTTGACCGATCGCGGCATCAACGGCGGAGATTCGATTAAAGCTTTGGTTTTTTTAACAATTTTGATGACTGTCTTTTTCCAAGGTTTAACGGCGCGCTGGGTGGCGAGATGGTTGCAAATTACCTCTTCTAGCGCAACTGGTGCGGTAATAATCGGTTGCAATCCCCTTGGTCGCTTGCTAGCCCGCTTGATTCAAGAAGCAGGAGAATCGGTAGTGTCGATCGATACCGATTCAGAAGCATGTCAAAAAGCCGAAGCAGAAAATTTATGCGTCTTCCAAAGTAGTGCTTTAGATCCCAATGTCCTCGAAGAAGCGGGAATTCATGCGATGGGAACATTTATGGCGCTAACTAATAATGGGGAAGTCAATTTAGTTTTGGCACAAAGAGCGATTGAAGAATTCCGTCCACCTCGCGTTTTGGCAGTATTTCCGTCAAATAGTTCCTCGAAAAATAATTCTGCTAGCGATCGCGCCAAAATCGAACCTGCGTTTGTCGCTCAATTGTCGATTAAAACCTGGAATAATTATCTTGAGGAAGGTTGCATCAAGTTGGGAAAAACCATACTCAAAGAACCAGAATTTTCCCATCAAAAAGACCGCTTGCAAAGTTTAATTGCCGCTGAAGAATTGTTACCCCTATTGCTCAAGCGAGAACAAAAATTACAAGTTGTCAAAGCCACAGATGAATGGCTGGCAAACGATGAAATTATTTATCTCCTCCACGATCCCAGACCTAAATTACTCAAACGACTTTCTGGCGGTGTTCGATCCCGTTTGGTTTTAGAAACACTCCCAGAAGTAGAAGAAATTCCACTTGCTGTAGCTAGGGAATAGGGAATAGGGAGTAGAGACGGCTGTTAACTTGCTACGCGGCACACTTACCCATTACCCATTGCCCCATAAATCTAATTGTTAATTGTTCTAAAAGAGTAGACGAAATATCGGTTGTTCGAGTCCTACAATATTGAGTAAGTTTATATGCTTAGGCTAATTGAAGTTGGAGTGACGAACAATTATGGATATCAAATTGATTGTTATTGTTTTGACTGGTTTGTTTATCGTTTCTAGTTTATTTTTCGGAACCAAGAATGGATTTTACGATTCGGATAATTATGACGGTAATGGTTCGGCTCATTAATGGTTAAATAGAGATCGCTGGCAATTTGGGTGGAAAGCTAACCCGATCGCCCTTCAGGGTGCTGCGCGCAATCGCAAATAGCGACGAAAAAAAGCCAAATCGTCTGCTATCTGTCGATCGGTACATGCCGATCGACCTGACCGAGCGCAAAGATGGGCTTGCTGGCTCGATCGATCCCACAACCGAGCGAGCAAAAACATGATTAAAATTCCAACATCTAGCGAACATCACGGACTGTTAAGTTGCCTTCCTTATGGGGTTGGTTGCGATGATGAAGGAGTCTGCCTACAATTACAAATGGGGCCTCATCGTATTCTGCTCGATTGCGGATTGTCCGATCTACAGCCGTTGCAAACTGAAACAACTCCGCCAGCAGAATTAATTTTTTGTACTCACGCTCATGCCGATCATGCGCGCGGATTGCTCGCTCTTCACGAAGCTTTTCCCGACCTTCCCATTTATGCCAGTGCAGTGACAGCCCAATTATTACCTTTAAATTGGGAAGGCAAGAGTGTGGAAGATATTTCTCAATGGTGTGTTTCTGTTCCTTGGCGATCGCCCTTATTGTTGTCCGAGCGCTTGAGTATGGAAATATTTCCAGCAGGACATATACCAGGGGCAGCCGCAGTTTTATTTCGCTACCAAACTGCCAAGCGCACCTACAAAATTATGTATACGGGGGACTTTTCCGTATCTAATTTTCAATTGGTAGAAGGCTTATCGATCGAAGCTTTGCGGGGATTAGCACCAGATGTATTAATAATTGAAGGAAGTTACGGCATCATCAGACATCCGCACCGTCGTCAACAAGAAAAACAGTTGATGGAAAAAATCGAAGGTGCGATCGCTGCTGGGAAAAATGTACTTTTGCCCGTTCCCGTTTTAGGGATCGGACAAGAAATTCTCAAACTGTTGCGTTCTCACCATCAATTTACGGGACGAGAATTAGATATTTGGGTTGATGGTAAAGTCGCTAATGCTTGCGATAGCTATTTAGAACTTCTGCCGCAATTTCCCGCTTCGGTACAAAATTTTGCCAAACATCAACCGTTGTTTTGGGACGAGCGAGTTTGTCCGCGCATGCATCGGATTAACGCGAAAACTCAACCATCTTTTGGTGATGTGCCGCAAATCGTCTTGACCGATCGCGCTGTTAATTTCAAAAAATATTTAACTGAAAATACTGGTTCTTGGTTAATTCTAATTCCAGAACAACCAAGAGTTAGCTCGAACCGCGAAGCTGAAAAAATAGCCTCGATTACTCGATCGGCAGATGTTAGCGTCGAAACCTATTTGCTGGCAGAACACAGCGACGGTCGCAATACAACCCAATTAATTCACAATTTACGTCCCCAACACGTTATTTTCGTTCACGGTATTCCCAACTATCTCAACGATCTAGCTAGTTTGGAAGAGTTGCACAACCGCTATCAATTGCACATTCCCACGCCAGGAAGCCTAGTTGAGTTGCATATTGGCGAAAAGTTCATTCAGCCAGCCGCACTGCCGCCGTCAAGCTACGAAGGGGAAATCTACGAGACGGGTACTTTTGTTACTATTACTTTGCCTGATGCACTCGAAAAAGACCCGCGCTGGAACAATTTTGCCGACACAGGATTGGTAGAAGCGCGTTGGCAGGGAGAAGAATTAATATTGCGCGGATTGTCACAAAAAGAACTTCTCAATCAAAATAACGAAGCGAGAATGCCTTCAGATGTTGACTGTTGCAATACCTGTCGTTACTATAGAAGTCAACGCTGCTGGAATCAGAGTTCTCCCCTCTATGGCTTTAAAGTTACTCCTGAAGGTTATTGTCCAGTTTTTGAGCCAGTCAAAGAATAGGGAATAGGGGTTAGGGGTTAGGGGAAGCGTGAATAGCCGATTGCGAAGCACTACCTACGGCTTTATCGACTTTGCCCCTAACCCCTTTTTTAGTCTCGATCGGGTTCGGAAGAACGGGGATGTATTTGTTCGACTTCAGGACAATCGTCAGAAACAAAAAGCTCCGAATTAGTCTTGGGAACAGAGGCTAGTTTTTGCGTTACCGCGCCAATGCTCTCCAAACGAACCATTTCTTCCCAAGAGCTAACTTCATCATCTTCGTCGGTTTCATAACGAATTGTCACTAAATCGCCTTCAAAATCGATAATTTGACCGTTCTCTATCCATCGTTGCTGATCCCGCAAGAAAATACAAACTTCTCGCCCCTCTTGATAGAGTTGATAAATCTTGCGGTGTAACATACAGTTTCTCCTAAGCAAGTAACTCTTTGCAATTCAAATTTATATTTGTTATTAATACTATTGTGACACAATCAAGGCAAAAAATGATTGAGTCAAATTCGGTAGAATCCTTAATTATGTAGGGATGTGTGGTTACTCTGACAGTTTATGTTTATTTATAATTTCTTCGATCGAAGCTACTACTCGATCGGTACATTCTACCATCGAAAGATGACCGCATTCGGGTATCTCCAAAACATTTTTACCGCTTTCGTCAAACAGCCTGTGAAAACTAGCTAAATGTCGGACGTATTTAGGCTCCATCACGCGATCGCTCGTGCCAGCAATAAAGTAAGCTGGTACTGACAGATTAGAAACTAACTGAGGTAGACAATGAACTTCAGCTTCTGTAGTAGTATCTAGCAATGCACCCAGTGCAGCATTGGCATCGGCTTTAACGAAATCAGCAATTCTTTGTTTGCCCCAACGACTTGCTAGAGGACGAGCAACCATAGTTCTAGCAAATAATAAATCGAGAAAAGGTAAATGAGACAACCAATAGGGACGATACTTAACTAATTGCTCTCCAGCAAAACGAAAGCGTTCGAATTCTTCTTTGAGATAAATTCCTCCGCCCGAATTGAGACAGATAACGCCAGAAACTCGATCGCTGCAACAGTCTGCCGCCCACAAAGCGATGCTTCCTCCTAAAGAATGGCCGATTAGCCAAGCTCGCTCGATTTCTAGTTTTTGTAATAAAATTTTTAAATCTTGGGCGTAAGCAGCTAAATTATAACTAAAATTTGAGCCGCGATCGGTCTGTGCGATCGAGGAGGTGGCGTTTTTTTTCCCTAAAATGTCAGTAAGATTGGTATTTAGCTCGTCCTTTCGCGGTAACTTGGATTGAGAATCACCAAATCCTCTCAAATCATAGGTCAAACATCTATATTGCGAATACAACTGTTCGACAACTGGTTGCCAATAATTGCGACTCAGTAGCCAGCCATGAATGAAAACTAATACTGGAGAATCGTGACTTGTAACGGGAGAAGTTAACTCATAAACGTGAGGCACTCCCGAAATTTCTATGGTTGCCATACATATTATCCTATCGTGAAGGAAACAATATTTCGAGCAGAAATTTCGGTAGTGCGTAAGGATAGAGAGTCGAGAGGCGATCGAATTGCTTTCCTGAAATTTTGGCAGAATCGGTAATGCTGTTGCCTTTTAAGATAAACTAGTATAGTTAAGAAATAAGCATAATAGCTTATCGATCGATAAATTCTAGAATTTAGGGCGAAAGCCAGATCGGCATGGTTTTTTGGAAAAAATTGTTTAGTACTTCTGAAGATCTCTCCGCCTCACCAGTCGATCGGTGGGATGGCGAGTCAGCACAAGCAGATCCCGATCGCTCCAATCAAGCTCGGATTGTTTTTAGTACGGAAAGAGAAATAGATCTTTACGAACTCGAAGAATTGTGCGATCGCGTCGGTTGGGCGCGTCGTCCTTTGCGTAAGGTTAAAAAAGCTATTCAACACAGCTTTTTAGTAGTTTCAATGTGGGAAGTACGAGGCAACCGCAAACGCTTAGTCGGTTTTGCCCGCGCCACCTCTGACTACGCTTTTAATGCCACGATTTGGGATGTAGTTGTCGATCCTTCTTTTCAAAGTCAGGGATTGGGCAAGGCTCTAATGCAATATACTATCAACAAACTTAGAAGCGAAGATATCAGCAACATTACTCTGTTTGCCGATCCTCAAGTCGTCGATTTTTATCGCAAACTGGGCTTTATTCTCGATCCTGAAGGAATTAAAGGCATGTTTTGGTATCCAGATTAAAAGCGGACAATGGCTGACTTTTACCTTATCTGGCGCGATCGCGGGGGCAATTATTTTAGTTTAACTATGTTTAGCTGTAAGTAACCACGCGATTGAGCGAAGGACGACCAAAGCGTTCCCAAGCATTGCCACCTCGTAAAAATAACTCCATCCAACGAACCTTATTTCCATCACTTTTTTGCCAACCAGAACTACCTGGTGCAAAAGCTAACGTTCCTTCTGATACTTTAAAACTACCGTCAGAATATACTGCATCGCTGACCACATCACCAACTCGAACTACCACTTTGGTAGAGGGTTCGAGGTTAACAGTATCTGCTGGAATAGTGGTTTTAATGTTACCGTAGCCATCAATCCAAGCAACTCGATCGGTAGGAGGATCGGGAATTTGGTTTGGGCTTAAAGCTTCTCCTAAAAGACTGCGATCGCCATTTGCGATTGATGCTGCTGCGATCGGAAACACATCACGAGAACGAAATTGCGAACCTCCTTTCGACACTTTTACCGTATGTATTCGATCCGCCTCTTCTTTGATGAATGAGAGAGTATAACCAGCCCAGACACCGACAACTTCGATCCCATTGGGAAGGATAGCGTATGTTAACCCTTCGCCCTCATTATCGATGCGAGCTTCAGGATTGTCTTGACGGGGAGCGCAGTTATGATAGATTAAGCGATCGGGCGAACCAGGGTTAAGACCGAGTTGAGCAATCCAAAAACCAGTAGCTAAAGTACTAAATGGAGGAACGCTGAGACAGTAAACCCGGGCTGAAGGAAGTTCTTTTAACAAACGCTGTGTGACTTCAGCAAAAGCTGGATCTCCAGTTCCGTAATCGGCAATCAGGTCAATTAACATTACTTGCTTTGTTTTGTGTTCCTTTTTAATGATATTGCGACTAACTTACTTTCTTTAATTCTTCTCGTTCTAAACTGAGGAAAAATGTTTTGCGATAATTTCGTTAAGCTTCACGTTTTAACAAAAAAAAGTGTTGAGGGTATGATAATTAAAAAGCATTCCAAGAGCGAATATTACAGATGGAGAAAGGAAGGTTAGAAGCGTTCAGTGATGGCGTGATTGCCATCATTATCACCATCATGGTACTAGAACTAAAAGTGCCACACGGAAATGATTTAGCCGCGCTGCGCCCATTAATTCCATTATTTTTGAGCTATGTGCTTAGTTTTGTTTTTATCGGCATTTATTGGAATAATCACCATCACTTGCTACAGGCAATCCGCCACGTTAATGGTTCTATCCTTTGGGCTAACTTGCATCTGCTGTTTTGGTTATCGCTAATTCCCTTCAAAACGGGCTGGATGGGCGAGAACAACTTCACTGCTTTGCCAGTTGCACTTTATGGCGTAGTACTCTTGCTCGCCGCGATCGCTTACTACATCCTCACCCGCACCCTCATCGATCGCCATGGTAAAGATTCCACTTTGGCAACTGCAATTAATCGAGACTTCAAGGGCAAGTTATCGTTAATATTTTATCTAGTGGCAATTGTACTTTCTTTTGTGAACTCGTGGTTATCCTGCTCGATCTACATTTTGGTCGCCATCATGTGGCTTATCCCCGACCGTAGAATTGAGAGAACTTTGACTCGATGACGGCTGACGATCGCACTCTTTTTCTTTACTGCTATCGTTTTGGTTTCTTTTGCAGTGAGCTAAGATTTTTGGATTTCATCGACATTTTTCATTGACATAGTTCTTCAAAAAGACTTGGCAAACTTACCGAGGTTTTTGCTCACTCTAGCACATCAAGGTTTAAATTTTGTGGTTCTCCCATCCAAGAGGCGTAATCAGTATGATCTTTTAAATCGTTCCCCGTTAAAGGATGAATCAAAATTGTTAAACCCTTCCTATTAAGAGCTAGCCAAGATAATAAATCTGTATACTCACTACTGCTAAAAGCAAGCTGACAACTCCAGCAGGGATGTGGTCCAATGGGCTTAGAGTGTATCCGACCAACTGTTACTTTCCATAGTTTTCCCGCTTCATCACACAAAACTTTGGCTTGTTCGAGGGTTGCCTCGTCAAAGTAGACGTGGGCGTGATACCCCTTAATTAAACTAATATTTTGAAACTTCATGTTATTTTAATTCTACCAATAAACAACTAAAGAAGTGGTTCGCGATCGCAAGAGTCTATGACTTTTCTATCCATAGCTCACCTTTAATTAACTAATTGAAATTCAAGTTACTGCAAATCGCAAGAGTCTATAACTTTTCTATCCATAGCTCACCTTATAATTAACTACTTGAAATTCAGGTTACTGCAATCTGCAACAGCCTAAATTCAACATCTTCAAGAATTAAGACAGCACCAAGAAAAACTAATGGATTGAAATTTGTTAAATGTCTTACTTGTTTAAAAACTCTACGTTTGAAGCTTTTGTAGAAGAAATGCGATCGCGATTACATCTATACTTTGGCAATAGTAAAAGAAAAAACTTAACCAACCTGTGGTGTTTGTTGCAGGCTTACGAACAGGCAGTTATCGAACACGAAATTCCAGAATCAGAGCAGCTAGATTTTACTCTAGCGAATCAGTTTGATGATTGGTTGCGAGAAAAATTTGACATGGGCAAAGAATTTAGTTGGTATGGAATAATTATGATTGCTATGAATAAATCGGAAGAAGAAGGATGGGAGTTATTTTTTCAGCTTTGGGATGAATTTCGTGGCGATTTAAAAAATTGTCGATAACAATTCCGTGCATCATAGTTTAGTATTATCTCCCAAAGATTGGCAATATTCCAGTTTTCATCGTTACGTGCAGCGAGGTATTTATAATGTAACTTGGGGGACTTTTCAAAAGCTTGTGTTTGATTCAAAAGTTGGTATGGATTAGGGTTTTGGCTTATGATGTTGGGTTTCATTCTTCAACTCAATTTACAAGAGAAAGCGATCGCCTTTTTATTCAAGCAACAAAAATATTTTCAATTAGTTGTTTTAGTTCTCGCAATTTATAATCCTGAGCCAATTGACGAAATTTTTGTGTAAAAGGAATCAACTCTTCGTCTAAACCTTCAATGCGATCGAGTTCTTTGAGTAAATCTTTAATCAAACCTTTGCGACTGAGATCTCGAAGTATATGCATATCCTCAGACGTAGGAGTCGTCATATCGGTGACAATAAAATCGATCGCATCCCTTTTATTGTCTAGCTTCTTCTCGCGATCGCTCAGCCTGCACAGAGTGCAATCGAATTGGTAAATCCATTCTAATTGTAGATATTGTTTTAAAACTGCCAATAAACTATTTAAATTTACGGGTTTGGGCAAAAAATAATTAGCGCCAGCAATTAAACTTTTTTGACGATCGCTCTCAAAAACACTAGCAGAAGAAGCGATCGCTACTACTTTTTCGCATTGAGGAGAAGAACGCAATATTTGCAGCATTTCATATCCATCCATAATCGGCATGGATAGATCGGTAATAATTAAATCTGGTTGGCATTGTATGGCTAGTTCTAAACCATCTCGACCATTGCTAGCTTCAAATATTTCAAAACCGATCGGCTTGAGTAAACTAATTACAATCGAACGATTTTCAGCTTTGTCGTCTACTATTAAGATTTTTCGCGATCGACCGTGAAAACCAACAATATGATTTTTTGCGATCGAGTGATATGACTCTACTGGGTTAGAGATTTCGGCAACTTTAACATCGAACCAAAAAGTGCTTCCCTCGGACAATTGACTCTCTACTTGTAATCTACCGCCCATTAAAGTAATAATTTGTTGGGCGATCGCTAATCCCAATCCAGTTCCTTCCGTTCGATCGAGCGTGTTTCCTACTCGTTCAAAAAGTAAAAAGATTTTTTCTACGGGGAAACATTATAGTTGACCGAGATTGGTAACTTTAAAGCCAGCATCGCCACGAAATGCATAGACCAAATGCCGCTACCCATCGCTAGTTTTTTGGCTTATCGCACACCCTGCACCCTAATTTTGGTCAAAGAAAGCAACAGATTTACTAAATGAGGCGATTCATTTAGCATAAGAAAAAGAATTAGTCAACAAATTATCAAGCGATGACCGACCAGCATCATGAATACCGAATCACAAAAACAACGAGCGATTAGCGCCTACACTTATTTTTTAAATACTTCCTTAGACGCACTCATACAACAGCATCTCAATACTGAAGCTGAATCAGTAGTTTTGTCATTATTTCACGACGTAGCTGCTAGTGTACCTGCATACAAAAACTTTTTAGCAGAACAAGCGATCGATCCTGACTCTATCCAAACTTTTGTAGATTTTAAAACACTGCCGCCGATCGTCAAAGAAAATTATCTTCTACGTCATTCACTAGCAGACTTGTGTCGCCATGGGCAGATAGAAAACTGTGACACGATCGCAGTTTCCTCTGGTTCGACGGGAAAACCCACATTTTGGCCTCGTTTCATTACAGATGAGTTGCAAATTGCCACACGCTTTGAGCAGATATTTTACGACAGTTTTGCTGCCGATCGTGGACGCACCTTAGCAGTGATTTGTTTCACTCTAGGAATCTGGGTAGGTGGAATGTATTCAAATAATTGCTGTCGTTATCTTGCTAGCAAAGGTTATCCCATCACCACGATCGCCCCAGGTAACAATAAAGAAGAAATTTTGCGAGTGGTACAGGAACTCGGTGGCACTTTCGATCGGGTTGTGTTGTTGGGATATCCACCATTTCTCAAGGATGTAATTGATACTGGCATTTCTCGTGGGATTGAGTGGCAGCAGTATCAAATTAAATTGGTGATGGCGGGAGAAGTATTTAGTGAAGAATGGCGTGATTTGGTAGGTGAAAGGGTTGGTTTCCAAAATCCTTGCTACGATTCTGCATCACTCTACGGCACGGCGGATGCAGGAGTATTGGGTAACGAGACACCTTTAAGTGTGTGCATTCGTCGTTTTTTAGCAGCAAATCCAGAGGCGGCGCGGACTTTGTTTGGGGAATCTCGTTTACCCACTCTGGTACAGTACGATCCAATCGATCGCTTTTTTGAAGTTAAAGATGGGGCATTGCTATTTTCTGGAGACAACGGTATTCCCTTAGTGCGTTACAACATTTTGGATACTGGCGGGATAATTACTTACGATGCCATGCTCGAGTTTTTGGCGGGATATGGTTTTGACCCGATCGCAGAGTTACAAACCCATAATGGCAGAGGTGCGCGTCCTTTACCTTTTGTCTACGTTTTCGGACGCTCTAATTTTACAGTTTCTTACTTTGGTGCAAATATTTATCCAGAAAATGTGACCGTGGGATTAGAACAGCCGGAAATTCGAGATTGGGTGACCGGTAAATTTGTGATGCAGGTAAAAGAAGATGCTGACAAAAATCAATTGTTATCTGTGGTTGTAGAGTTAGCCCCTGGGGAAGCAAGTAATGAAGCAAGAACCGGTGCGATCGCATCTTCTATTCTCACTCAACTGTTACGCCTCAACAGTGAATTTTCTAACTACGTCCCATTAAAATACCAAATACCACAAGTAGTATTAGCCCCAACTGACGATCCTGAGTATTTTCCTGTAGGGGTGAAGCATAGATATACACGTCAATAATTAGTAATTAGTTGAAAGAAGAATTTTTTCCTGTGCTAAGCGATAAACAAATTCAAACCAAGAAAGATTTAATGGTGAGTTATTTTTCGTGATGCACTCTAAAAGTTAACCGTCTAGATTGGAGTCGTTATGAGTTTGTTTTAAAACTATTGCGCTCGAAGAAGAATTTTTCCTGTGCTAAGCGATCGATAAATTTAAACCAAGAAAGATTTGATGATGAGTTATTTTTCGTGATGCACTCTACAAGTTAACCGTCTAGATTGGAGTCGTTATGAGTTTGTTTTAAAACTATTGCGCTCGAAGAAGATTTTTTTTCCTGTGGCATTGCCATCGATAAATTTAAACCAAGAAAGATTTGATGATGAGTTATTTTTCGTGATGCACTCTACAAGTTAACGGTCTAGATTGGAGTCGTTATGAGTTTGCTTTAAAACTATTGCGCTCGAAGAAGATTTTTTTTCCTGTGGCATTGCCATCGATAAATTCAAACCAAGAAAGATTTGATGGTGAGTTATTTTTCGTGATGCACTCTACAAGTTAACCGTCTAGATTGGAGTCGTTATGAGTTTGTTTTAAAACTATTGCGCTCGAAGAAGAATTTTTCCTGTGCTAAGCGATCGATAAATTTAAAC
>JBOFLQ010000238.1:0-8092 GCA_051657945.1 Xenococcaceae cyanobacterium
GCTAATGACTGGCTTCGCATCAATAGGTGTCGTGACTTAAGAAACGTAGTGACTTAACACGCTTGTCGGGTAAACTTTGGGCTTCTTTAAAAAGCCCCCGCTATAGCTGTACCCAGCGTAAGCGGCGGGTAGTTTACTATTTCCATCTGCGTTTATCTGTGAACTTTTTTATTGCATTATTTTAGCCGTATCAATCCAGTAGGAAAAATTCATGAAGTATCGCAACCTTGGAAAAACAGATGCACGAGTCTCAGCTTTGGGCTTGGGATGTATGGGAATGTCTGATTTTTATGGCGGACGGCAAACAAACGATGCCGAAAGCATAGCAACAATTCGACACGCGATCGAACTTGGGATTAATTTTCTCGACACGGGCGACTTTTATGGAGTCGGACATAACGAGGAAATCATTCGCGAGGCTATTAAAAACGTTCCACGAGACAAGGTTTTCATCTTAGTTAAATTTGGTGCTTTGCGAAATTGGGATGGTGGTTTGATCGGTATCGATAATCGTCCTGTTGCGGTACGTAATTTTTTGGCTTACAGTTTGCAAAGATTGGGCGTTGACTACATCGACATGTATTATCCATCCAGAGTCGATCCAAATGTAGCGATCGAAGAGACGGTTGGAACGCTCGGAGAACTGGTTAAAGAAGGTAAAATTCGTTATGTTGGACTTTCAGAAGCTAGTTCGGAAACATTGCGTCGTGCAGCCAAGGTTCATGCGATCGCTATGTTGCAAACTGAATACAGTCTTTGGACGCGAGAACCAGAAGTCGATTTATTGTCTGTTTGTCGCGAACTTGGAACTAGTTTGGTAGCTTACTCTCCACTCGGACGCGGATTTTTAACGGGTGCGTTTCAAAAACCAGAAGATTTTGCACCGGATGATTTTCGCCGTCATTCACCTCGCTTTCAAGGCGAAAATTTCGATCGCAATTTAAAATTAGTCGAACAGGTTAAAGAAATTGCTACTGAAAAAAACTGCACGCCAGGACAACTAGCTCTTGCATGGTTGCTCGCACAAGGTGAAGATATCGTGCCAATTCCTGGAACAAAAAAACGCGATCGGCTCGAAGAGAATGCAAAAGCAATTGAGATTGAATTGAGCGATGACGATTTGCGTCGTATTGAGGAAATTGTACCACTAGGTATTGCAGCAGGAACGCGCTATCCCGAAGCAATGATGCATACGGTTAATTGTTAAGTTCGCTTTTAAACTCTTAGACTAGGAACGGTCGTTGACAACACCGATCGACGCGATCGGAGCGTTTTTATCTAATTTGTCTTAAGTTCTTTGGTCTGGAAAATTCGCTAAATATATTAAATAGTAGTGCGAGCGAGCCTAATATCAATAGTAGCAACAAAAATCCGAGCAATGTTTCCATATATTTTTGATAATATACATTTCTTTAATAAAACGCTAACTCGATCGTTATCGCGATCGCCTCGTTAGATTTATCGATCGCTGTATGAAATTTTGATGAGGGGGCGGCGATCGCTCGTGTTTTCGCGCAACTGAGATTCACGGCTTAACGGTAAATAAACCGAGTAATTGCAATGTCATAATAGCTGACATCAGTGACATAACTACGATTAAAGAAGGAGTCCAGATTTTTTCGAATTTTTCTGAGATTGTTGGAGTTTGGGAGGTAAAAAGTCTCAACCATCGTGCGGCGATCGCAAAAGCAATTATGGCGATCGCTCCTGCTGCACAGGACACGCCCAGGGTAGGAAGATCGCTCGTTTTCAATTGTTCTTGCTGGCTGAATTGTTGAGTTAAAAGAGTTGTTCCAAAAACTAACCCATTGTTCGCCATGTGAGGAATTACTCCCAACCACCAACTTTTTTTCTTTTGTACGGCACGAGCGACGATCGAGAAACTGGCAAATATGGAAATAAGACTCAACCAACTAGCGTGAAGCAATGCAAATATAAAAGTAGTAAAAATAGCAGCAAACCGAGGCGATCGCTCTCGTTCGTACGCTTTTAAGGCGATACCGCGAAATAAAAATTCTTCATACAAAGGAACGATAATCGCGCCGGCTAAAAGAGTAATTGCCATATCTAAGATATTGAAACCAGAAGTTTCACTCAGACTGACTATTTCAGTTTGAGTGAGTAAAACTTTAGCTGCATTCGGCGCAAAATAACCGATTAATCCTAAAACAAAAATAACTAAGCCTAAATTAATGGCAATAACTAATCCTGTCAGAGCGATCGCGATCGGCAATGAGGGTATATTGCGGAATCGCTCGTCTTGAATAAATTCTCGTAGCGGTTTACGAAAAAATACTACGATACCGATTAAATTAATTATGGCAAAGATTAAAAACCCAAGTCCATGAGGTAAAGTCCAAAAAGCGATGCTTAATATTGGTAGTAACGTAAAAGCAAGTATCGCTCGATTAGCTGTTTTAATATTAATTGTTGACTTAAAATTTTTAGTCTGAGGCATTGAAATTGTCATTCTTTGTCTCCATCAAAGCAATTTCTTCTTTTTTGTACGTTTGCTCGAATCAGGAAATGCAATTCGCAGGTGAGGACAGTACTGAAAAAGAATCTGGGCTTCTTTGGAGACGCAGAGTGTCAAGGCATTCTACCTTACCGTAGTTTTATACTTTTGCCTCTAAAGATTTTAAATATTCAGTATTTACGCCCGATTCTCTAACTAGGGCAATTTTACCAGTTCGAGCAATTTCACGAACGCCAAACTTGTTAAGCATTTGCACGATCGCCACTAGTTTGCCTGGATCGCCAACTACTTCTAAAGTCAAAGTTTCTTCAGACATATCGACGACGCGGGCGCGGAAGATTTGCGCGATTTGGATGACTTCGGAACGATCGCTCGCAATTGCGTTAACTTTAAGCAACATCAGTTCTCGTTCGACGCAGGGAGTTTGAGTAATATCTAGAACTTTGAGAACGTTGACTAACTTGTATAGCTGTTTGGTTAACTGTTCGATCGTGCGATCGTCTCCAGGTACTACCATAGTAATTCGCGAAACACCTACTTGTTCTGCTGGCCCTACTGCTAGACTTTCTATATTAAAGCCTCGACGGGCAAACAAACCAGCAATTCTGGTTAAAACTCCTGCTTCGTCTTCAACTAAGACTGATAATGTGTGTTTCATGGCAGCAAACAGTTAAATATAAATGAAAATTTCCAGCTAAAATACAAGCCTTATTTCAAGAATAATATACTTGTATTTAATTAAGTTAGCTTTATCTTGCATGTTTTATTTTGTACGGAAATAATATTTACGTTTCCTCAAAATTAGCTTCTAACCAGTTTAAAAGAGTTTGATTGAAGAGATCGGGAACTTCGTCATGGGGACAGTGACCGACATTTTTTAGTTCGACTAATTTAATTTGAGGATTCATTTTGGTAAAAAGTGGGGCTAAAGTAGGAGGAACTACTCGATCGCGATCGCCCCAAATTAATAAGATGGGAATTTTTAAGTTGGGCAATACTATCTGCGCTGAGGGGGCATAATTGGGTTTTCTTACTGATTTAAATAAGGCAACAAAAGCTCGATCGGCATCTCGATCGAGTGAGGGTGCGGCAATAATTTCGATTAATTCATCATTTACTGAGGATAGATCGACATAGGCAAGTTTGAGAATGCGACGAATTAGTTTCGGTTGCCGTACTATTTTAAATATAGTTTTGATTATGGATGGCAATGCTAATGCATCTTCGATGGTTGAAGCTATTTTGGGTATCGCTTCAGAGCGATTGGGATCGGGTAAACTTAACATGACAATGCCTTTAACCATCTCAGGATGTTCTGCTGCTGCTGTCATACAAACTAGCGAACCGATCGAATTACCAACTAAAATAACTGGTCGATCGATAAAAGTACGCCAAAAATCATAAACTTGTTCTGCCCAAAGATAAGCGGAATAATCACTCGCCGCTTTGCGAGAAGCACCAAAACCCAACAGATCGATCGCGTAAACTGAATGTTTTTGACTGAGTACGGAAAGGTTATTGCGCCAGTGTTCGATACAAGCACCGAAACCATGTAAGAAAATTAGCGGTGTTGTATCGATCGATCCCGAAGAACAACGCATATATGTGTAACGAGTTTGCCATCCCCGCCATACCCAATCTCTCTGATTACCAATTCGTTGCTGCCAAGATTTATTTGTAGTCAAAATTATTTTTGAAGACTCGATCTTTTTATCCTGTATTTATTCTAATACTGTCTTCCGAGGTCTTTTTGGCGCTCGATTAGCAAACTTTGACGATCGCATTTGTAAATTAAATTAAAATCTAAAATTAATTTAATACGACAATTGAAACAAAATTAGTAGAATAGCAGTAAGCAAAAAAATATTCACTTAGTAACTGTAATTAATCAATCTAAGAAATTGGAATCAATTGAATAAGCCTGTGAAAGAAAAAAGACGCACTAATACTCGCGATCTAACCCCTATTAACGAAAGAATACGTTTTCCTCAAATCCGCGTTATTGACAGTGATGGCGCTCAACTAGGCATTATCACCCCAAGAGAAGCCATGGCAGTAGCTGAAGAAAAAGAGCTAGACCTAGTGTTGGTAAGCGATACTGCCGATCCGCCAGTCTGTAAAATTATGGACTACGGCAAATATAAATACGAACAAGATAAAAAATTAAAAGAAGCGAAGAAAAAGCAACATAATGCTGACGTTAAAGAAGTCAAAATGCGCTACAAAATCGAAGAACATGACTATAATGTTCGCGTCAGAAGTGCAGAACGCTTCCTCAAATCGGGGGACAAGGTAAAAGCTACAATTAACTTCCGAGGGCGAGAAATTCAACACGCAGATTTGGCCGAAGGTTTACTAAAACGGATGGCAACGGATTTAGAAGAAGTAGCAGAAGTTCAACAAGCACCTAAGCGAGAAGGACGCAATATGATGATGTTGCTTGCTCCTAAAAAGTAACAGTAAGGTGTAAGGAATAGAGAACAGAGAATAATCAAAAAATTTATTCTCTTTCTTTTTTTTGATGACTTGGTTAAAAATTATTGTTAACAAGGGCGATTGCGGGTTGAATGTTACAGCTTTGCGATCGCTTTATTGTAGAATCTGCGGGCTTTTCTAAGGTAATTTAAAAATTTTTACGCTATCTATTTGTAAGTTCGACTTTGAATACATGACTGGAACTATCGCAAAAATAAATTAATTTATCTATGACGAATACTCTAGACCTCACCAACCTAAATCGAGAAAATTTAACCACAAACTTCGATCGAAATAATTCTTTTACGAAAATTTATGTTTTTGGTGACAGCCTCTCCGATCCTGGCAATTTCTACAATGTCACCAAGTTTGTACAACCATTTGAAGAATTTTTTGATTTAAATATTCCCGTTACACCTCCAAGTCCTCCATATTTTGACGGACGTTTTTCCAATGGTTTAGTTTGGGTAGAAAATCTGGCTAATGATTTGGGTATAACTTTGACTCCCTCTACTAAATTGTCAGTGTTTAGCCCCGATTTAACCATACCTTCGCCAATTACCCTTGCGGATGGCAATGTTGCTGTTAGCCCTTTTTTTAATGGTAGTACTACTGAGAAAAGCGTGAATTTTGCCTTTGGTGCTGCTACATCAGGAGAATTTGGCACTGGTGAGTTTAGAACATTAATTCCAGGAGTACAAAAACAGGTAGAGTGGTTTGTTAACGACCATCAACAAGCTAACAAAGTTGCCGATCCGAATGCTTTGTATATTTTATGGGCAGGAGGTAACGATTATTTAATTCCCGATGCCAATCCAGATAAGACGGTTGACAATATAGAAACAGAAATAGAATCACTTTATAATACTGGTGCGCGTAATTTTCTCATCCCTAATCTGCCCGATTTAGGAAAAATTCCTAATGCTCGTAATCCCGATGCTTTAGTTTTTCCTGAGATACTGACAAATTTGACTGACGAACATAACTCTCTTTTGAATACAACCATTGACGAACTTAGGGACTCACTTACTGGTGCATCCTTTGTTTCTGTTGATATCAACACTTTATTTGACGATCTCATTGCACGTCCAGAAGAATACGATCTAACCAATGTGACCGACTCATATTTAGATCCAGTCAGTTTTATGCCTTCTATCGGTGCTAATCCAGACGAATATTTGTTTTGGGATGGCACTCATCCCACCGCGAAAGTTCATCAAATCGTGGAAGATTTTGCTTCGGCTACGTTGAATTCTCAACTCGATTCTTTGGTTATGTAGATTTAAGAATTTATCGGGATTAATACCAAGTTGCGCTCAAAAAACAATTTTGTTTCGTTTCGCGCAGAGGCGCTCCCCCCAACCCACGGACTTCAAAGGAGCGAGGAGACCTCGCCAGCCAGTCCTCCCCTTCTTAAGGGGGGCAGCGCAGAGAGAGAAAAAGAGAAAATTACTTCTATGAAAGCAACATGGTATAAAATATTATTTCGCTTCCATCCAGTTTTTTCCCGCATTTAAATCTACGACTAAAGGTACGCTCAATTCTATGGCATTTTCCATGATTGTTTGAATTTGTGGTTGTAATTCTGCTAATTCTTGTTGGGGAATTTCAAATACTAATTCGTCGTGTACTTGTAATAAAAGATGTGCCTGATATTTTTGCAAAATTGGGCGCAATTTTACCATGGCTATTTTTATTATATCGGCACTAGAACCTTGAATGGGAGCATTGGCAGCAGCACGTAAAAGTTGTGCGTCGTAGTAGCTATAATCGACTGTTTCTAAATTTATTTCTTCTGGATTGCTAGCCAATAGTTGTTGCAGACCTTTACTTTCAAAATTAAAATAACGTCGTCTGCCTAAAATAGTCGTAACAAAGCCATTAGCAATTGCTTCTTTTTTAACTCTGTCTAAATATGCGAAAATTTTGGCATATTTAGCACGATATTTATCAATAAAGTCTTTCCCAATTTTGGCAGTTAACCCCGATTCTCTGGCAAATCTTTGCGAACCCATGCCATAAATCACACCGAAATTAATTATCTTTCCCAGTCGTCTTTCTTCTGAAGTTACAGAATCTTTTTCAAAGATTAATTTAGCTGTGACGCTGTGTACATCTTCTCCTTGACGATAGGCATCTAATAAAACTGGTTCTTGAGTTAGATGAGCCAAAATTCTTAACTCGATTTGCGAATAGTCAGCAGAAACCAATAACCAATTATCTTCGGGGAGAAAAGCACGACGAATTTGACGAGAAAATTCTGTACGAATGGGAATATTTTGTAAGTTGGGATTGGAGGAAGATAATCTTCCCGTAGCGGTATTAGTTTGATTGAAATCGGTATGAATTCGATGAGTATCGGGACGAACTAAATTAGGAAGTGAATCGACATAGGTGGATTTTAATTTTGCTAGAGTTCGATAATCCAAAAGGCGATCGATAATGGGATGATCTCCTTGTAATTTTTCTAAAGTAGCGTGATTAGTAGAATAGCCAGTTTTTGTTTTTCGGGTTTTTCTTTTATCTAGTTTGAGTTTTTCAAATAAAATTTCACCTAGTTGTTTGGGAGAATCAATGTTAAACGTTTCACTTGCATCTGCATAGATATTATTTTTTATTTCTAGTAAATCTTTTTCTAATTTTTGCGACAATTCTCTTAAGTAATCGATATCGAGTTTTATTCCTCTTTCTTCTATTTCCGATAAAAATAATTCGAGGGGAATTTCTACTTCTAATAACAAGCGATCGAGATCGGGGTGTTTGGTTAATTCTGCTTGCAATTTAGTCGTCAATTTATAAGTAGCACAAACATCCATACCGCAATATTCGGCTACACTCACAACATCGAGATCGGCGATCGATTTTCCTTTAGGAATTCCTAATTCTGCATAATCTTTAGCAATAATTCCAATGCCATATCGGTGACAAAGATCGCTGAGTTTGTGACTTTGTTCTGGATTTAAAACGTAACTGGCTAACATGGTGTCAAAGACGACTCCAGTTAAATTAATTCCTTGATGCAATAAAATTAGACGATCGAATTTAGCATTTTGCAAAGTTTTGGGATAAATATCGCTTTCTAAAATCGGACGCAAAGCTTCTAAAACTAATTTTTTATCGAGATGATTTCCTTTAGTATGA
>JBOFLQ010000239.1:0-12944 GCA_051657945.1 Xenococcaceae cyanobacterium
GGAATGTCAAGTCTCTGGAGAGATTCCCCTCTGTTTGGATGTAGAAATACAGCCAAATAAGGGAACGAGGGCGAAAGAGAAAAGCTAAGAAGTGATTCTTAGAATCCCCGTCCGTTTCACGGCGGGGAGAATGTCAAAACACTCAATTTATTTATTCGGGCGCGATCGCTGTTGGGTAAATATTCAATATTTTGGCAACAAATCATTCTAAACTTTTCCTGTCTGGAATAAACGACCGATAACTTCTTCGATCGGCGGATCGGTAACATTCAAATCCGATACTTCCAAATGTGCCAACATTTGAGCGACAGTACTAGTCAATTCCTCGCGGCGCACCAAAAAATGCACTTCTCGTCCTTCAATAGAACGAACCTCAGCAAACTGAGTTAGCTTAGATTCTGGTAAAGGTTGCGTCAATTCTACTTTTACTTCTCGATATGGTGCAAAGTTTTCTAACAATTTTTCCAGACTTCCATCGTAAAATAACTGCCCTTGATAAATTAAAATAACTCGTTTACAAAGAGCGGTAATATCTGCCATATAGTGGCTGGTTAAAAGAATTGTTGCTTGATAGCGTTGATTGTACTCTCGCAAAAATTCACGGACTGCCACTTGTGCGTTAACATCCATACCCAAAGTTGGTTCGTCTAGAAACAGTACTTGGGGATGGTGCAGCAGTGCCGCCAATAACTCTGCTTTCATTCTTTCGCCCAAAGAAAGTTTGCGAACTGGCTGAGTTAACTTACCTTGCAAAGAAAGCATTTCGGTAAGTTCGTCCAAACGCTGTTGAAAAACTCGATCGGGAATTTTATAGACGGCAGCATTAATTCGCAAAGAATCTAGTGCGGGTAAATCCCAAAGCAACTGCTGTTTTTGTCCCATTACCAGACTCATTTTTTGCAAAAATTGGTTTTGTCGGCGATAGGGAATGTAATCGGCAACTTTCACTGTACCGCTAGAGGGATAAATCAAGCCAGTTAGCATTTTTAGTGTAGTGGTTTTTCCCGCACCGTTTGGCCCTAAAAATCCAACTATTTCCCCTGCTTCTATTCCAAATGAAATGTTCTGTACGGCTTTAATTTCTCGATAGGTACGGCGGAAAAAATGCCTTAGAGTTCCTTGCAATCCAGGTTCTTTGATGGCAACTGGATAAATTTTACTTAAATTTTCGACTACAACAACTTGCATAATTCTACTGTAGTGAATTTTAGCCTCGATTGCGCTCCGCGCAGGCGTTGCGATCTGCCGCACGTTCCTGCTACGCAATCGCACTTGCATTCAATAAATTACTCCGATCGCTTCTAAGTGTCTTCTATCTTTAGAGCAAATTCAATCTTTTGTTTGTTACTAAAACCTGCAATTGGTAATGCCCTTGCACAAAATGCAATTGCGATCGAACACTTGACACCATAACAATACCGATTGTGTTGAAAATCCTGACCAGCCTTTCGGGCAAGGCAGGAGGCAGGAGGCAGAAGGCGCATATGTAAAGTTATCGGTAAGATCGATAATTTATTGAGTCGTTTGTCAAAACTTGTTCGAGAATTATTCCCAACTTTTCCAGCGTAATTGAAAAACGCACCGAGAGTTTAGATTTAAATATACTCGGTTAAATTTTAATTAATCCTTCCGCGATCGTGAAAACAGATTGGAATATTTTACCTAAAGCGATTACGCTTTTTAGAGATTTTTTTGCGATCGCGATAGCACTATCTAAATACTTTTAACTTTTAATAATTAGTTGCGATTTAACTGTTACAACCGATCGCAATATAATGATAATCTTAAAGATGGCAAAATTTTAGAATAAATTTACATTTAATCGCTAACCACCAAGTAGACATAAAGCATGGTAGCCACAACAGATAAAACAACCATTGGCAAAATAACTCAGATCATCGGTCCTGTCATCGATGCCGAGTTCCCTAGCGGTAAAATGCCCCGCATTTATAATGCTTTAAAGATTCAAGGCAAAAACTCTGCCGGACAAGATGTTGCTGTAACTTGTGAAGTACAGCAGTTGCTTGGCGACAACCAAGTTCGCGCTGTTGCGATGAGCGCGACAGATGGTCTAGTCAGAGGTATGGATGTTGTTGATACTGGCGCTGCCATCAGCGTTCCCGTCGGTAAAGCTACCCTCGGTCGTATTTTCAACGTGTTGGGCGAACCAGTAGACAACAAGGGTGATGTTCCAGCTACTGAAACTTTTCCCATTCACCGTGCTGCTCCCCAATTCACCAACCTAGAAACCAAACCAAAAGTTTTTGAAACAGGTATCAAAGTTGTAGACTTGTTAACCCCCTATCGTCAGGGTGGCAAAATCGGTTTATTTGGTGGTGCTGGTGTTGGCAAAACCGTAATCATGATGGAGTTGATCAACAACATCGCGATTCAACACGGTGGGGTGTCGGTGTTTGGCGGTGTAGGCGAACGTACTCGCGAAGGTAACGATCTTTACAACGAAATGATCGAATCTGGAGTAATTAACGCAGACAATCCCAGCGAATCAAAAATCGCTCTGGTTTACGGTCAAATGAACGAACCACCTGGTGCTAGAATGCGCGTTGGTTTGTCTGCTTTGACCATGGCTGAATACTTCCGCGATGTTAACAAGCAAGACGTATTGTTGTTTATCGACAACATCTTCCGCTTCGTACAAGCTGGTTCTGAAGTATCGGCGCTACTAGGTCGTATGCCTTCTGCGGTAGGATATCAGCCTACTCTCGGTACTGACATGGGCGACTTACAAGAGCGTATTACCTCGACCAAAGAAGGTTCGATTACTTCGATCCAAGCTGTATACGTACCTGCGGATGACTTAACCGACCCCGCACCTGCTACTACCTTCGCTCACTTGGACGGAACTACCGTACTGTCTCGTGGTTTGGCATCTAAAGGTATCTATCCTGCGGTAGATCCCCTAGATTCTACCAGCACCATGTTACAGCCCAGTATTGTTGGTGAAGATCACTACAGTACTGCTCGCGCCGTACAATCTACCTTACAGCGTTACAAAGAGCTACAAGACATTATCGCCATTCTCGGTTTAGACGAATTGTCTGAAGAAGATCGTCTCGTTGTCGATCGCGCTCGCAAAATCGAACGTTTCTTGTCTCAACCCTTCTTCGTAGCTGAAGTATTTACTGGTTCTCCTGGTAAGTATGTATCTCTTGAAGACACCATCAAAGGATTCAAGATGATTCTTTCTGGCGAACTAGATGAATTACCAGAACAAGCTTTCTACCTTGTCGGTAACATCGAAGAAGCAAAAGCAAAAGCCGAAAAAATGAAGAAAGGCTAGGAATCAGTCAGCAGTTATCAGTAAGCAGTACACAGTACCACTGATAACTGTCAAAACTTTCCATAGAACGTTTCTACCGATCGCTGATAACTGATAACTGATAATTGAAGAAGAATGTCTTTAACATTACGTGTAATTACTCCAGATAAAACTGTCTGGAATGAGAAGGTAGAAGAAATTGTCCTACCCAGCACTACTGGTCAACTGGGTATTCTTTCCGGTCACGCTCCTTTGTTGAGCGCTTTGGATATTGGCGTAATGCGCGTTCGTCCTGGTAAAGAATGGAAAGCGATCGCCATCTTTGGTGGTTTCGCTGAAGTGGAAAATGACGAGGTTAAAGTCCTTGTCAACGGTGCGGAAATGGGCGAAGCGATCGATAAAGACGCTGCTCGTTCTGAGTTTAGCGAAGCACAAAGTCGCGTTCAACAAAGCAACTCGAGCGATCGCCAGCAACAAATTCAAGCCACTCGCGACCTCAAACGTGCTAGAGCGCGCTTTCAGGCAGCAGGCGGCATGGTTTCTCTGTAAATCCTCAACAAATAACAAAGATTAGGGCAGATTCTGAGAATCTGCCCTTTTTATATCTTTTTGCTATCGCTATCAAACCTAGCTCAACCAGCTAATTTTAAAGCTTTTAGTTATGGTCAATTCGTTCCAGTAAATACTACTTGTGGAAACTTCCCTTGAGCTTCCATCATCGATGTGGTTTTGCCGTGTTCTTGCCAATAGTTAATAACTTCAGTGGCTTGGTTGAGAACTTCAATGCGCTCGGTTTCGTTAATCCAATGCTTTGCTTCTAGCTCGTCTTTTAGTTGCTGCCAAGCATCGTTACGAGGCCAGAAAAAGTAAGCAGTTAGAGGACTAGTACCTTTACCAACTACTTGGTCTACTGCGATCGCTACATCTTTGTCCAACCAAAGAACTTTTAAAATAAACTTTAGATCCAATGACACCTCCAACAGCTTTATTTTGCTGTTTTTTGACAATTTATCATTGTATATTTTACCTTAAAGAGTTAGAAGTAATAAATGTTACTAAAAGAAGAATTTAAAGCAATTGTTGTTTTTGATATTGATGGTGTAGTTAGAGATGTAGCTAATTCTTATCGCAGAGCGATCGCCGATACAGTAGAACATTTTACAACAGGTCTTTGGCGACCAACACCACTCGATATCGATCGTCTCAAATCTGAAGGTGTTTGGAATAACGATTGGTTCGCTTCAAGAGAATTAATTTATCGTTATTTCGATCTGCAAGGACAACAGCGCAGTTCGATCGCCCTAAATTATGATGAGATTGTCGAGTTTTTTCAATCTCGCTATCGAGGTAACGATCGCCTCAACTGGAACGGTTATATTACCACCGAACCGTTGCTAATGACCGCTGAATATACAGAATTACTTACTAATAATCATATTGGCTGGGGATTTTTTAGCGGTGCTACTAGAGGTTCGGCAGAATATGTTTTAGTAAAGCGTATCGGCTTGAAAGATACCGTATTAGTTGCCATGGAAGATGCACCAGGTAAACCAGATCCAACAGGTTTAATTGACACAGTCGATCGCATAGAAAAGGGAACAGGGAAAGCAAGGGATGAAAATCGCGACAATCTCACTCCTGTAATTTATGTAGGCGATACGGTGGCAGATATGTATACAGTTATTAAAGCAACTCAAGTACAACCAAAACGTAAATGGATTGGTGTCGGCATCTTACCACCTCACGTTCAATCCGAACTCGACATCAAAGAAGCTTATACCAATACTCTTACTCAAGCTGGTGCGGCGATCGTCTACGGTAACGTACAAGAACTTACTCCCTCTCAAATCGAGTATCTAGTCAATTAGTGACATCTCCTACACTTCCTGAGTACAGGTAAGTGTAGGCTTCTCAACCAATCCTGCTATCGCATAGGAGGCGTTGAGCTTTAAACACGGAATGACCTTCCGCCTTATTCATTATATTTATCGCTGCATTATGGTCGCGATCGAGACTACATCCGCAGTCACAACTATGCCAGCGTTCGGATAATTCCTTGGGAACTTTTATGCCGCAAGCAGAGCAATTTTGACTGGTATTGTAGGCGCTTACTCCTATCACTAGCAATCCAGCTTTTTCGGCTTTGAAAGCAAGTATTGATAGAAAGTTCGACCATCCAGCATCATGAATAGACTTAGCTTTGTTGGTACGAGCCAAACCCTTAACATTTAAGTCTTCGTGAGCAATTACATCATATTTTCTTAATAGGCTGTTAGCGGTTTTGTAGTGAAAGTCTTTTCTCTTGTCGGCAACTTTTTTATGTTGCTTGCCTAGAGATTTGATTGCTTTTAATCTGCGGTTGCTACCCTTGAGGCGACGACTTACCCGTTTTTGAATTACCTTCAATCGCTTCTGTGCTTTGCGATAATACTGAGGTATAGCAACGGTTTCGTTTTGAGCAGTAGTTAAAAACTCATGTAGTCCGACATCAATGCCTGTTATTAATTCAGGGTTAAAATCAGGTTTAATTGTCGGAACTGTTGCGTCAAGGGAATATTAAATCAATAACATCTCGCAAGCTTAGACAAGAATTTACACAGCACTTAAACCGCTTCTATAGTAAAGATGTGTTCTGGAACGGTTCATACTTTGTTGCTAGTTGCGGCGGTGTCACCATCTCAACGTTGAAGCAGTATATTAAATCTCAAGACAGTCCAAATGATGGTGATTCCTCACCGACCAACTGCTCTGTTAAACCTGCGGTTTAAACTGTTTGCTGGTCAATTCGTCATCACTCGGTCATTCAGGCTTCTGCCCGATCCAGCTAACGATATCAGTCAAATTTAATCTAATCGATCGCAAAAGTTGTCGTCCCATTCCTTTACACAAGTAAATAAATCTCTTAAGGTTAGTCAATCAAAAAGCGTCCTTCAAACGAAGAGCGTTTTTTTTTGGCTTTCAAGTAGAAAATTCTCCCAAAAATGGAGGGAATTCACTACATGCTCTAATTTATATTTTTGATTAGTATTTAAATTAAGTAAACCAAAAAGATTTTGACTGAATAACAAAATTTAAATTGTTAAAAGTCAATTTTCTTTGTTTTTCTCTTTGTGAGATTAACCATGTCTGATTCTGACAAAAATAGAATAATTGCTGCTTTAGAACAAGCAAAACAACAAGGTCAATTAAGAGCAGAAAAGGTTAGAGAAATTGTTAAAAATGCAGTCTCTCAAGCGTTTACAGAAGAAGAAGAAGGCAGAAAAGAAATTAGTTCTTTGATGCAAGATGCTGTCAACGCTACTCTTGAAAGCTTTAAAGACAAAAGCGGAGAAATTAGAGAAGAAATTACTGCTACTATTGAAGGGGCGATCGAAGGTATTAAAAGTATTAAAAGACAAGAAAGTATTAGCGATCGCGAAAAGTTGCAGCACCTAGAAGCAAAACTCGATGCCGATCGAGAACAACTGCAACAAGAAATAGATGATGCGCTAGTTAAAATCAAAGAAACGCAAAACGAACGCTCTGAAAAAGTAAAAATAGCAGTAGAAGAAGCGATTAACGCCATTGTAAATAGTGAAGAAATCGCTTTACTACAAAAGCGTTACGCTCAACTAAAGTCACAATTAGCAGTCGTGCAAGCTAATTTAGCCGAACGTTATGGCGATCGCTATGAAGATGTCAAGCATTATTTAAACGATGCGAAAACTTGGTACGATCGCGCTAAAGAAAATCCAGAAGTTTTTACTAACCAAGTAGACAAACATAGAATTGAATTCGAACAAAAACTTGGTGAAGCAGGAGTTGCGATCGCCCAAAAAGAAAAACAACTCAAACAAATTCTTCAAGAATTATGGAAATCTTTAACGGAAATTTTTCACAACCAAAGTAAATAAATTATTAATTGCCAACTACTCAAAGTTAATTAAAAAACAACAATCACGAGCGAAAACTATGGACATACTAAGAATTATTTTGGCTATTCTTTTTCCTCCCCTTGGCGTATTTCTTCAAGTTGGATTCGGTGCTGATTTCTGGATTAATATTTTGTTGACGTTGCTAGGTTATATTCCAGGTATCGTTCATGCAATTTGGATTATTGCGAAGAAATAGGTAAAAGCTAAATTTTAAGCTTAGGGTGCGTTATTCTAAATTGAATGACGCACCTTTTTTTGTATTTATGGTGTTACTCAACGATTTATCTCAACGTTTGCAAGCTGACGATCCAGAGGAAAAAAGAATCGTCACGGGAGTTAATTGGCAACAATACGAGACTTTTTCGACTGAATTAGCAGATATTTCTAGTTACCAAGTTGCTTATCTGGAGGGAGTATTAGAAATTGTGTCGCCAAGTCGTCGTCATGAAAGCAAAAAAACTCGGATTGGAACACTGTTAGAAATTTACTTTTTAGAAACTAATACAGAATATTTTCCGACAGGCTCTACTACAATTCGTAATGAGGAGCAAAAAGCGGGATGCGAACCAGATGAAAGTTACTCTATTGGTACAGAAAAAGATTTTCCAGATTTAGCGATCGAAGTTGTAGTTACTAGCGGTGGAATTAATCGACTAGAGTTATATAGTCGTCTGGGCGTAAAAGAAATTTGGTTTTGGCAAAATGACAATTTGAAAATTTATTGTCTGCGCGAACAAACATTTTCCCAATTTTCTCAATCTTTTGGATACGAACAAATAACTAACAGTGAACTATTGCCAGAGTTAGATTCAAATTTGTTCGTTGAATGCGTACAAAATGCTAATCCTTTAGCAGCAGCAAAAGAATTTCTTGACACTCCCCCGCACTCATTTTCGGGGGAATCTTGGTTCAACCAGCCAACTTACCAAGCAAGCTTTCGCCAACTTGACAGAGGTTGTTCTGTCCCCAAGCGTTAATTCCCGACTGCCCATCGGTATTTAATCCTTTTGCCAAAATTTGAAGCGCCGCATTGTGGTCGCGATGAAGTACTAGCCCACAACTGCACTTATGTGTCCTAGTACTAAGTGTCTTTTTGATTCTATTACCGCAACCCGAACAGTCTTGCGAGGTATAGTGCGGAGCTACAGCACGAATAGGAACGCTATATATTTTGGCAAAATACTCAAGCCATTCAACAAAAATTGACCAACTGGCATCAGAAATTGACTTTGCCAAATGATGATTTTTAACTAGATTTTTAACCTTTAAATCTTCATAGACTACCAAGTCGCTAGACTGGATTAACGCTTTTGCGGTCTTAACCGCAAAATCTTTACGTTGTCTACTTACTTTTAGGTGTTTTCTAGCTAGTTTGTTAATAGCTTTTCTTCTATTTTTAGTGCCTGTTTTCTTGCTTGATACTCTCCTTTGATAACGTTTTAAAGACTTTTCTGATTTTCTTAAATAGCGAGGATTATTAATAGCATTTCCATCACTATCTGTGTAGAAAAATTCTAAACCTAAATCTATTCCGATCGGTTTTCCAGTCGATTCGTGTTTTTCTACCCTTTCAACATCAATAAGAAATTGAGCATAATAACCATCGGCTCTTTTAACAGCTCTAACTCTTTTGATTTGATTTATAGCATAGAAATTTAAATCTCTTGTCCCGACTAATTTAAACTTTCCCTCGGCAAAACCATCGGTAAAACTCAAGGATTTTCTGTCTTCAGATAACTTCCATCCTGATGTTTTATATTCGACAGAATGACCTCGTTTTTTAAAGCGAGGAAAACCTTTTTTGCCCTTAATTTTAGCCTTGCAGTTAGCGTAAAAGCGCGTAATAGAAAACCACGCTCTATCTACAGAAGCCTGACAAGCGTGGGAGTTAAGCTTTTTACACCATTCAAACTCAGCGCGAAGTATCGTAGATCGTCTCATCAACTCAGTTCTACCAATACCCCTATTGCCCAACCAGTAGCGGACAGATTTGTTGCGAACAAACAAAGCGGTTCTAATCGCTTCGTTTAGTGCGCGATATTGTTTGTCCTTACCTTTTAGTTTGTACTCTAGTACAATCATTAGTGTTGGTAGCTGTAGATAGACTAGAATGAATATTGTTGATAGTATAACATGGTTGACAATTTTGGGACAACAATATCGACACGACAATCATTCAGTTTCTTTAAATTCAACAGAATCTCAAATTAACTGCAAACATAACTCCCGAAAATCATCACCTCGATGCTCAAAACTTTGATAGCGATCGAAACTAGCACAAGCAGGAGATAGCAAAACTACCTTCACCTCTTTTTCTTTACTCAACTCTGCCGCACGTTTGACAGCATTTTCCATCGTTTCGACAATTTGGTAATTATCGTATCCAGATTGTTGCAATCGTCGAGCAAAAATATCGGCTGCATCGCCAATCAGTAAAACTTTAGCAGCTTTTGCTTTAATTGTATTAATCCAATTAGTATCGTTTCCTTCTTTAGCCTCACCACCAGCAATCAAAATCGCAGGTGCATTTACCGAAGCTAGACCTACTTCTGCTGCGTCGTAATTAGTGGCTTTACTGTCATTGATAAAATCTACACCACTATAGGTGCAAATGTATTCAAGACGATGGGGGACACCTGGAAAAGTAGCAATAGCTTGCGCGATCGCGCTTTTTTCAATACCAGCCAATTTAGCTGCCGCTACCGCCATTAACAAATTCTGTTGGTTGTGTAGTCCTGGCATTTTAAACAAAGAAATCGGTAAAATTAGTTCGCCAAAAGCAACTACCCAGCTATCTTGTATGTAAACTCCTTTGGAAGGTTCACACAACAGATTATCTTTGCCTTTGACACTCGTCCAATAGGCATTACTCCAGTCTTGTAAACCAACATTGCGAAGATAGGGATCGTCGCCGTTGAATATCTGTTGCGAACAACGACGTAGCAAAGATGCTTTGATTTGATAATAATTTTCCAGAGTTTTGTGACGACTGAGATGATCTGGGGTAAAAGTAGTCCAAACACCAATTCTCGGTGCGAGTTCGTAGGTAGATTCGATTTGATAGCTGCTAATTTCCGCAACGATCCAATCATAAACATTTTTGTGTAGAGACGTTTGATGTAAACGGAGTTCTTCGGTAAGAAGCAACGTCTCTAGATTTTTGTTAGTTTGCAAAGCTAATTCACAAACGGCGTAACCAATATTGCCACAAGCCGGCGCATTTAAACCAGCAGATTGAAAAATAGAAGCGATTAAAGCGGTAGTTGTAGTTTTACCATTCGTTCCAGTAACGCCGATCCAAGGTGTAGATTTGAGATAGCGCCAAGCTAGTTCGACTTCACCGATGGTTTCAATTCCTTTTTTTCTAGCTTCAATTAATATTGGTAAGTCCCAAGGAACGCCAGGACTAACTACAATTAGACTGGGTAATTCTAAAGAATCGAGATTGAGATTGTGAGCGAGATTGACAGTAATACCTTCTTTTTCTAAATCTTGCTGCTGTTTTTGTAATTGCTCGGATGAAGAGCGATCGCTTAAAACCGCTTTCCAACCATTTTGTTTTAGCAATCGTGCAGCCGCAATTCCAGACCTTCCTAATCCGACAACGTAAGCTTGGGACATATGCTCAATCTAATTCTATTCTCTATCTCAAAGCACTCTTGATGCTACCGACATACTTTAACTTATTGCTATCTCTAGCAGCAAGGCGATTCAACCGATTTTTTGGTAGTAGGGAATAGGGAACAGGCAATAAAGTAAATAATTTATCTGTCGATCGAATCTTTAGGTAATTTGGGAATGAGTTGAAATTTGTTTTGCGTGGGATGAATTAAATTCAAGTTTTCAGCTTTGGCGCGATCGACTAGTTTTTCTAAAATTGGAAAACTACGAGGGAACCAAGTTGGAAATAATCCTAGTTGCGCGACAAGATAGTTAGGATAAATATTTTTTGGAGTAAGAATACTGTTTCCTAATGAGACAAATGTATTTCGATAGACAAATACATCCATAACGCGATCGCTCTCACTTAGTTGCGCGTCGATACTAGTTAGCCAAGAGGCTAGAGACGCAGGATCTCGTGTCTTTAATATCGACTGTTTAATTAATTCTCGATCGGAATTTTTATTATTATTTAGATAAGCTTGCAAGTATTTTTCTGGTTGCAACCAAGCTCTAAATAATAGTAAAGAGAAATTTTTGGGTTCTTTCTTAAGTGCTGTGTTGAGAATACTTAAAGCTTGTTGTGGTGACTTTTCAGCTAAAATTAGAGCCTGGGCGATCGATCGCAAACGCTTTAATTCTAAATCTTGTTGCGGTAATTTGTTCCACCATTTTAAAATCGCTAAATTTTCATACGCCGCATTATAACTATTATCTGTTTTGGGAAGTTCTTCTAAAAGTTTCTCCCATAAATTAATCGTTTCTCGAACGACGGCGTTGCGAATATCTGCCAAAGCCGGTTGTGACCACATTCTGAAGCTAAGAAACTCAGGCAAAATTAAACCTTGTAAAGCAAAAGCACTAACAGCCTTTTCTTTTTTTCCTTGTTGTAAATAAGCTTGTCCTAACAAACAGTAATCGTAGTAAATAGCATCACGAGGTTGCAATTGTAAGGCGCGACTGAAATAAATTTCGGCTTTTTGCGGCTCGTTTTCTGCGTAAAGAATGCCAAGATTATGATTGAACCATACATCATTTGGCGATGCTTTTAATGCACTATCGAGACGTTCGATCGCTGATTGTCGAAGATTGTCAGCTAAAGACTTATCTTTAACTACAGATTGCGCCTGTAGTAATTGCAAACCAGCCAATTGATTGTAAGTAGGATCCCAAGGAACGAGATTGGCGGAAGTTATCAATTTTTCGTAAGATTGAGTCAGACTGCCTTTAGTCAAATTTTGATAAGCACCTGAAGCCAGATGCATAGCCCGATCGACAGGTAGCCACAAACAAAGTTCCGAAATAATAAAAGCAATAACACCCAAACTTAAATAGCGGCGATCGATCCCAGTAAATTCGAGGGGTTGAGCTAATTGTTCCTTATCTGCTAAACCAATTAATAAAACTAGTAGTAAAACTATAGCGCTACTAATACCAATATTTTCTAATTGATAATCGGTAAGACTGGAAACAGCGTAACCCAACAAACTACCGCCAACACCATAAAGTAACAAACGATTATTTCTTTCTTTTAAATGCCGATCGAGACGAATCCACAAACGTACGACACCAGCTATAAAAAAAACATAAACACTCAGTCCGACAATGCCCAATTCTCCTAAAATCTGTAGGGGAGTATTATGGAGTTGTTGTACGTGAGATGCACCAGCACCCACTTCGATCGGACGATAGAGATTGTAAACTCTAGACATCGTGCCAATGCCTACGCCTAATAAAGGATGGCTTTTGAATATATTAAAAGCAGTCTGCGCCATAAAAATTCGATCCGCAGATTCACCATCAATGTTTAGCTGTAGAGAAGGTAAGCGATCGCTATAAGAAAAAGATAATTTAATAATCTGTTGCGCTCGATGAGAACTAAGTACGACCGATATTAAAATAACTAACGCGATCGCGCTAGTGATTAAAACCCGTCTTTTTTGTCTACCCTCACTTTTAACAATCCAAAATCCCAAACACACAATACCTAGAACGAATAAACCCAATAAACCGCCACGAGACTGGGTAACATAAAGATCCACTAACAGAATCATACTCGCCGCCAAAGTAATAATTCTGCGCCAACCTGT
>JBOFLQ010000240.1:0-1970 GCA_051657945.1 Xenococcaceae cyanobacterium
TTGGTCATAGGTTATAGAGTAAGAATCAAGGGATTGATTTCAATGAGCGATTGTCATTTGTTGTTGCTCTAGATAATAATATTGACCGCGCTTCCTCATTAATTCAGCGTGAGAGCCGCTTTCTACTACAACACCGCGATCTAACACTAAGATTAAATCTGCATTTCTCACGGTAGAGAGACGATGAGCAATGACTATCGTGGTTCGATTGCGAGCAATAGTACTCAGGTTATTTTGAATGATGCGTTCTGATTCCGTGTCTAAATTGCTGGTAGCTTCATCAAAGATCAATAAGCGAGAATCCCCCAATAGGGCGCGAGCGATCGCAATTCTTTGTCTTTGTCCACCAGAGAGCATTCCGCCTCCTTCGCCAATTTGAGTTTCATAACCCATGGGTAATTCTTGAATAAAGTCATGAGCGCCTGCTTGTTGGGCAGCTTTAACGATCTCTTCTAAAGCGGCATCGGCACGACTCAGACTGATATTTTCGCGGATTGTACCGCCAAAGAGAAAAGTATCTTGATCGACAACGCCAATTTGCGATCGTAAAGAATGTAAAGCTAAACCATTCACGTCGTAGCCATCGATCAGTACTTTACCTTCTAAGGGTGTATAAAAACCTAAAAGCATTTTAGAGATTGTTGTTTTACCAGAACCGCTGCGACCAACTAATGCAACCATTTGCCCTGGAAATACTTCAAAAGAAAGATTTTCGAGAATGTTAATGTCGCTTTGTGCTTGATAACGAAAGGTGACATTTTCAAACCGCACATGTCCCATCAGTGGTGGTAGGGATTGGCGCAAATTATTTTGTAAATCTTCTTCTAAAGGAGAATCGATCACATCTTCAATTCGCTCGACAGCGATTAAAACTTCTTGTAGTTGGTTCCACAGCATTGTCAATCGATTAAAGGGGGTAATAACGTTACCCAAGAGCATGTTAAACGCTATTAGTTGTCCGATCGTCAACTCGTCGTGAATTACTTGCCAAGCGCCAAACCAGAGCAAACCAACAGTAATTAAAGTTTGAATTAGAGAGCTAACAATTTGTAAATTATTACTAATTAGTTGACCAGAAAAGTTTTTCCGAATCGACTCGCTAAATAATTCTTCCCAATTGGAACGAACTAGCTGCTCTACCGCCATTGATTTGATCGTCCGAATTCCCGTCAGGGATTGAATTAGATATTTGGTTTCTTGATTATAGGCATTAAAAATCTCGCGCGAAATTCTCTTCAAAAAAGGCGTAGCTACTAGTGCCATTAAAATAAAAAATGGGATAATTGCTACGACCATCAGACTCAATTTCCAGCTGTACCATAACATCAGCCCGAGATAAAGAAAAACTGTCAGTAAATCGAGAATAACTGTCAGAGCTTCCCCAGTTAAAAATCTTTGTATTTTACGATTTTCTTGAATTCGGGAGATAATATCTCCGACATAGCGAGACTCAAAAAATGATAAGGGCAGACGAAATGCGCGATCGACAAACCCCACAATCAGAGCGAGATCGACGCGATTGGCGGTATGAGCTACTAAATACTGTCGTAACCCTGTCATAGCAATCCGAAACAAACCGAAGATCAGTAATCCAGAACCAATCGCCGTCAGGGTAATATCGCTGCGTTGCACCACGACTCGATCTAACAGCAGCTGAGTCAACAGTGGCACGATCAGCCCAAATATTTGAATGGCGATTGAGGCGATCGCAATTTCCCCAATAATGGTGCGATAGGGTTTAATTAACTCGTAATATCGCTCTAACGAGGTAGCAGTTTCTGGAGTTTTAGTTAGTAGTCCCGTTGGTTGTAGCAGTAATGTATATCCAGTCCAGCCAGATTTAAATTCGGCGTGACTTAAACTACGCTGCCCAATTTCTGGGTCACATATGACTACTTGTTTGCGAGTTATTTTGTAAACTACGATATAGTGTCTACCTTCCCAATGGGCGATCGCTGGTAGATCTTGCT
>JBOFLQ010000241.1:0-21227 GCA_051657945.1 Xenococcaceae cyanobacterium
CCCCTATCCCCTATCCCCTATCCCCTACTCCCTATTCCCTGCTGACTATTTTGATAGACTGACGGTAATAGTATTCAAACCCTCGCAATCATGTCCAACCGTCTGGCAAATACTAACAGTCTTTATCTACGCAAACACGCTGAAAATCCGATCGATTGGTGGTATTGGTGCGAAGAAGCGTTGGAGAAAGCTAAGGCAGAAAATAAACCCATCTTCCTTTCTATTGGCTATTCTAGCTGTCATTGGTGTACGGTGATGGAGGGAGAAGCATTTTCCGATCGCGCGATCGCCGACTATCTCAACGCCAATTTTGTGCCGATTAAGGTCGATCGCGAAGAAAGACCAGATCTCGACAGTATTTATATGCAAGCACTTCAGATGATGACCGGTCAAGGCGGTTGGCCTCTGAATATTTTTTTAACTCCTGGGGATTTAGTGCCTTTTTATGGTGGTACTTATTTTCCTGTCTCGCCTCGTTACGAACGTCCTGGTTTTTTAGATTTATTAGCGGCAATTCGCCGTTTTTATGACGTAGAAACTGAAAAACTCGGCAATTTTAAAGAAGAAATACTTTCTAATTTAGAGCGATCGACAATTTTGCCCAGCACTGACTCGTCTTTTTTAACCGAGGAAATACTGCTTAAAGGCATAGAAATTAGTACGGCGATCGTCAGTCCGAATCCCAACGATTACGGAAATCCTCGTTTTCCAATGATTCCCTATGCTAATTTAGCGCTTGCTGGAACTAGATTCAGTTTTGACTCTGAATCTAATCCAGAAAAGACTTGCAAGCAACGAGGTGAAGATTTAGCCCTAGGAGGCATTTTCGATCGCGTAGCGGGCGGATTTCATCGCTATACGGTAGATTCTAGGTGGACTGTCCCTCACTTTGAAAAAATGCTCTATGACAACGGACAAATTTTGGAGTATTTGGCAAATCTTTGGAGTGCGGAAATAAAAGTACCAGCTTTTAAGGATGCGATCGCCGAAACTGTCGGATGGTTGAGGCGAGAAATGACTGCGCCAGAAGGTTATTTTTATGCGGCGCAAGATGCAGATAGTTTTATCGACTCTGATGATAAAGAGCCTGAAGAGGGATCTTTTTACGTTTGGAGTTACACTGAATTACAAGAATTATTATCCAAGGAAGAATTAGCGGAAATAGTTACAGAATTTACAGTTACTCCTGGTGGTAATTTTGAAGGTAACAATGTTTTGCAACGCCGTCATGGTGGCGAACTCTCAACTAGTTTAGAAATAGCTTTAGATAAGCTATTTGCGGCGCGCTACGGCACAACCAAAGCTCAAACAGATACTTTTCCTCCCGCACGCAACAATCGGGAAGCACAAACGAATAAATGGTTAGGTCGCATTCCTCCTGTAACGGATACTAAAATGATAGTTGCTTGGAATAGTTTGACTATTTCTGGTTTGGCGAGAGCTTATGCAGTATTTCAAAATAATTTATATTTAGACTTGGCGATCGCGGCAACTAATTTTATTCTCGATCGCCAATGGATAGATAAACGTTTCCATCGTTTGAATTATCAAGGTAAAGCCGAAATCCTCGCTCAATCGGAAGACTATGCTTTATTCGTTAAAGCGCTTTTAGATTTACAAGCTTGTTCGCCAACAGAATCTAAATGGTTAAATTCGGCAATAAAAGTACAGCAAGAATTTGACGAACTTCTTTGGAGTGAAGAACTTGGAGGATACTACAACAGCGCTAAAGATGCTTCCTCAGATTTACTCGTCAAAGAACGCAGTTACATAGATAATGCTACTCCTGCCGCTAATGGAATAGCAGTTGCTAATTTAGTTCGTTTGGCATTGTTGACAGAAAACCAAACTTATTTCGATCGCGCCGAACGTACTTTACAAGCATTTAGTAGTATCATGCAACAATCTCCTCAAGCTTGTCCGAGTCTTTTTACGGCAATGGATTGGTTTCTTCACGGTAGTTCGGTTCGTCTCACTCAAGCAACTGCGATCGAATTAATTCCTCGTTATTTACCAACTACTGTTTTTCGTATAGAAAAAGATTTACCCGAAGCTGCGATCGGCTTGGTTTGCCGTGGTTTAACTTGTCTAAAACCAGCTCTAACTCTGGAACAACTGTTAGAACAAATTTTGAATGGGTAATGGGTTGAGAGAAGGTAGAAGGCACAGCCACATATACAATTTAAATGCGTAACAGCTTAAGTAATTGTTGGTATTTTAGCCTGCTACCATAGAATTGTTGTTTTGAAATAGCTTGCGATCCAATTGGACGCGCTTGAGCAAACCTAACATACTCAAAACTGTCTGTTCGTAATTTGATAAAAAGTACTGAGCTTTGTACCATTCCCAAAGTCCATTTTCATCGCCACTTTCATACAAATCGCCGAATTTGCTTAACTTCCACTTGCCATAGGGAGTCATCTCTGGAAAAGCAGCAATCCCATTATGCCGTCTCAGCCATTTCATTCTCCAACTCTCAAATTCGCAACATTCAAAATGTAGTAATTCTCCTCCTGAAAATCTTTTTGCTCGTACTTTTTTTCCACCAGGAGCAGTTGGAAAATGGATTCCTACACTTTCAAAATCTACATTGGTGCGAATTGCAGATTTACCATAAGGATGTCCTCTAAAATAATGACCTCCTTGAAAAACTCTGCTACAACCCAGAAAATAAGCTAGATATTTCTGCCACAATAAATCTTGATTTTTAAACAGAGTAATTTCTTCAAACGCGCTATTGTATTTATCTCGTTCGGGGACAGTTTCTAAATTATGAATGACCAATACATCAATATTTTTGCTAACTTTAGATAAAAGGCGATCGAGAGGTTCTTTAACGTGAATAATTTCGTCGCTGTCGATATGAACTAGCCAATTGTAGCGATCGCGCCGAGCTAATTCTAAAGCACAATCGGCATTAAGAAGTTGTCGTTCGATTAGTGTCAGTTCGGATTGTGAAGTCAACTTTTCCCAATGCTTGGAATCACATCTAATACATGTAACTTTTTGATAATTACCCAAAGCCTCAATACAAACATCATTGGGATCGTCAAAAAAAAGATAGATATGATTGACTCCAATATTGAGATGGTAATTAACAAATGCCAAGGTATTTTGAAGAGATGATTTTAAGGTAGTTACGATCGCTACTTTTGTTGACATTAATTTCTCTCTCTAAGTGCAATTTTTTTTACAAGCGTTAGCCAAATTGTGCTTTCCGTTTAAGTTTTTGCGAGCTTTTATTTGTACTAGTATGAAAAAGCTTTTAGTATTTGTTTTTGGCTCGGTTATTCGCTTGCCATTGAGTAATTATAGAAAAAAAAATGTAAACTTTCTGTAAATTAGATTACCACAAATTTCAGGTATAAAGCGTCAATTCTCAAAAAAATAGCTTTTAGTTATCAAATTAACCATTCTTTGTCTCTCGATCGAAGTAGTATTTGAAGGATTGATTCTTAACAAAACTAACTAATCGATCGCCCCGCTCGAAGTTACAACCAAAAACGAACAAATGCTCAAAACTCTGGCTAGAGATTTGCTTCAGTCTTCTGGAGTGTATCGACCAATTAGAACCATATATTTACGTCTGTTTCAGCCAACCTATTACACTAAATTAATTCAAGGACGAGATATTTACTCAAAATTACTAGAACCAGACAGCCTATGCTTTGATGTAGGAGCTAACATTGGCGAGATTGCTGAAATTTTACTCGAATCTAATTTAAGAGTAGTAGCATTTGAGCCTCAACCCGATTGTTTGAAAAAACTCGAAGCTAGATGCAAACATTTTCGCGACAGGTTGACTATTAAACCTGTGGCTGTTGGCGCAGAATGCAAGCAAACTACATTATACGTCCATACCAATTCCCTTCATTCAACTCTAGACCAAACTTGGGAAGCTAAGAGCGAAGTTTCAAATACGATTCAAATACCAATGACAACTCTCGATCGCGCCATTTTAGATTTTGGCAAACCGAGTTACTGTAAGGTTGATGTTGAGGGTTGGGAATTTGAAGTCCTCAAAGGGCTAACGCAAATCGTACCTTTAATTTCTTTTGAATATCATCTTTGGGAAAGTAACATCGACAAAACGATTGATTGTCTCAATTATTTAGCAAATTTTGGCAAACAACTATTTGTTAACATTACCCCTGCTGAAACGCTACGATTTGAATATCAAGAATGGATGCCTTTAAAAGAATTTTTGAGCTTGTTCCCTGAAACATTTCGTTCCCGAAAAGAATTTAGCTACGGCGATATTTTTATCCGTACTTGTTAGATAGGAGATAGGGTGCTTCCCGTGCAGGGGTGCAGGGGTGCAACTAACCATGAACAACTGAATGCTTAAAACTCATGCAAGCTTCATATTTAAAATTTGGATTGAAAAATTGTGAGGAGAATAGAAAAAGTGAACCGTAAGTATCTACTTGCATTAGTTTTAACTGCGCCGCTAGCGGCAATAAGTTTCACAACAAAAGCCGAAGCAGTCTTAATTAGGCACGATCGCCCCGACTCTGCCTATCGAGAATTGGCGGGACAGTATCCCGCCGTTGGCAGCGTCTTCGTCAATCGTGGCGACCAGAAAATACTTTGTTCGGGAAATCTGGTCGATTCTCAATGGGTACTCACAGCCGCACATTGTCTTAAATCAGCCGATGCTGCTTTAGATTTTACTTCAGGTAAATTCACTATTAACAACACCAACTACAATATAGATAGTGTTCAAGTGAATCCCGGATTTATAGAAAGTAATTACAATTACTTTACGGGCTATGATGTCGGTCTTGTCAAACTTAGCTCGCCAGTAGCAGGTATAACGCCAGTTCAGATTTACACCGAACCTACAGTGGTGGGTAAAAGCGGTGTCTTTGTTGGTTATGGTAGAAGCGGCACGGGTTTGACAGGACAGGTAGACGGTACACAAGGAATCAAACGAGCGGGAACAAACACGATCGATGGACTAGGCACCAATTACAATCGTTCTTGGTCAGACCGAGTACTTGTCTACGATTTTGATTCTCCTGATGGTTCGGCAAATACTTTGGGTACAGCCGATGCTGGAAATTTAGAGTTTACAAGCGGTGTATCCGATAGTGGAGGTGGATTTTATTTTGGTAATAAACTAGTAGCTACTAATAGTGGTAAACGCATTGGCCCCAGTCCTGAAAGCAATTCTAAATATGCTACATATGGTGCAATCACTGGAATAACTAGATTACAACCCAATTTGAGCTGGATTCAAGAGACGATCGGTTCGGGTGTCAAATTAACTGACGATACTTTACCATTAACCTCACAAGCCTCTGCTGCCACTGCCTTAACTGGTGAAGTGCCTACTGGAACTGGAGAAAGCGGTGCGATCGCCAATGCCAGCGCGCGCACACCCGAACCATCTGTTGTAGCTGCCTTACTATTGACTGGTGGTATTTTCGGGCTGTTGCGTCGTTGGAAGTAAAGAGGACGATTCTTTAATTTAAAGTTTTAATAAAGTTATTATAACGCTACTTTTAATGTCTTAATCTAAAAGTAGCGTTATAACAATTTTTCCTGAAAAATAACTTAAAACTGCGCGGTTGTTAGCATCTCAGTAAATCTACTTAATAAATAGTAAATTTTGTTTGAGAATCGATGTACAATCTGCAATATATTAAATTCTCTTAATAATTGCTTCGTCGAACGATATTAAAACAAAAGTAGTCAACTGGAAGAAGATCGATGCTAGAAATAACCAATAACGATCGAGGAGATGAGCTTTCTGGGCGACAAAAGAACTCATTTTTTGGCGATCGCTCGTGCGGCACTTTAATTTTCCAAGGTCGTCTCGAACTTTATATAAATCAGTTATCTCGTTTCAATACTCAAATTCAAGACATCCTAAGTTTAAAGATTAACTACGACCGTCTTCTGTATCAAAAACAACAGGTTTTAAATTCGATCGAGAAATTAGAAACTTTAGTAAAAAGTGTCGTTCGATCGCCAGAACAATTAATTAGCGAATTAGAAACTAACAGCAACAGCGACCCTGAAAATGAATCGCCAGTTTGCATTCATCAATTATTTGAAATTCAAGCTAAAAAAAATGAACATGCGATCGCGATCGTTTTTGAAGAAAACAAATTAACTTACCTCCAGCTAAACGAGCGCGCCAACCAACTAGCGCATCACCTGCAAAAACTAGGTGTCAAACCCGATACGCTTGTCGGTATTTGTATGGAGCGATCGCTTGAAGTAATCGTAGCTATTCTCGGTATTCTTAAGGCTGGGGCTGCTTATGTACCGATCGATCCCAAATACCCAGAAGAACGACTGGCATACATGTTAGAAGATTCTGGCGCATCGATCTTGCTGACACAACAAAAATTACAAAATAATTTTAATAACCTACAAGCCAATGTTATTTGTCTCGATACCGACTGGGCAAAATTAGAGAGCGAATCTAAAGATAACCCCAAAAGTGAAGTACAACCCCACAATTTAGTTTACGTTATTTACACTTCTGGTTCGACTGGCTTACCCAAAGGCGTTGCGATCGAACACCAACAGCTATTTAACTATGTCAAAGGCATCTCTGAAGTACTCAATCTTCCTGAAGGTGCTAACTATGCAACTGTATCTACTTTTGCCGCCGATTTAGGCAATACAGTTATCTTTCCATCTCTATGCAACGGCGGATGTCTACACGTAATATCTGCCGATCGCGTTACCAATCCCAAAGCTTTAGCAGAATATTTCCAGCACCACGCGATCGACTGTCTTAAAATCGTTCCTTCCCATTTAAGAGCTTTACTAACTTCACAAACAAGCAAACAGATTATTCCCCGTCAGCGTTTGGTACTCGGTGGCGAGGCTAGCAGTTGGGATTTAGTCGCACACATTCAATCGATCGCGCCCAACTGTCAAATTATCAACCACTACGGGCCAACCGAAACCACCGTAGGCGTACTTACGTATAAAATAGAAGACTTATCGATCGCCCGTCAAGAAGCAAATACACTTCCCATCGGTCGTCCGCTTCCCAATATTCAAACTTATATACTCGACGAACAGAAACAAAAAGTTCCCGATGGTGCATGGGGCGAACTCTACATCGGTGGCGCGGGATTGGCGCGAGGCTATCTCAATCGCCCCGAATTAACCGCCGAAAAATTTATATCCAACCCGATCCCCCCTCAATCCCACGACAGTCGCTACAACGGGACGGCGGGTGAACTTTTCGGAGGAGACCTCCTTTCATCCCGCCTCGGGAACCCCCGCAACGCGCTGCCTCCCCGAATTTCGGGGGGCAGGGGGGATCGACTTTACAAAACTGGCGACTTAGTTCGCTATTTGAGCGATGGAAGTATTGAATTTAGCGGACGAATCGATAATCAAGTCAAAATTAGGGGCTTTCGGATTGAATTGGGCGAGATTGAAACGGCGTTGCTCGAACATGCTCAAATTAATTCAGCCGTGGTAATGGCGCGAGAAGACAAAGGCGATCGAAGACTAGTTGCCTATCTAGTTGGCGATTGCACCCCAACAGTCAACGAACTGCGTCAATTCCTCAAACAGAAGTTACCCGACCAAATGATACCTTCGAGTTTTGTCTTTCTAGAAGCTTTACCCCTAACGCCCAATGGCAAACTCGATCGCCACGCCTTACCCGCACCAGAACAAATCGAACAACCAGTAGACGATAGTTACATTGCACCCAAAAACGAGATCGAACTCAAATTAACTAAAGTTTGGGAAAAAGTTTTAGGAATTAAACAGATTGGCGTTAAAGATGACTTTTTCGAACTAGGTGGAGATTCTTTACTTGCGGTACGTTTGTTTGCCGAAATTGAGAAGACATTCCAGCAAACCTTGCCTATGGTTTCCTTATTACAAGCTTCCACTCTCGAACAGTTGGCAAACGTACTAGATCGTTCCGCTGAGTCAACCATGTGGCGATCGCTAGTACCGCTTCAAGTAAATGGATCGAAAAGACCTTTGTTTTTGATTCACGCACGAGGTGCTAGTATTCTCCTCTACCGAAATTTGACTAAGTATATAAACTCCGAACAACCAGTCTATGCTCTACAACCCAAAGGATTAGACCCAAAACAAGAACCACTGACGCGAGTTGAAGATATGGCAGCGCATTACCTAGAGGAAATTCGTACCATTCAGCCTCAAGGCCCTTACCAATTGGGAGGCTATTCATTAGGCGGTAAAATCGCTTTAGAAATGGCTCAACAGTTACGCCAACAAGGCGAACGAGTCGATCGCTTAATCTTTTTTGATTGTCGTGGAGAAAATTGTTTCAAACGCTTGCCATTAAAGCAAAGGATTAAAATTCATGTTGAGAATTTATGGACAAAAAAACATCACTACATTATTGAGAGGGCGATCGATTGGCAGAGATGGCTAAAAGATAAATTTAAATTTAGCTTGCAAAAAAAAGCTATTCGCATTTTTAAAAAGTTAGGATTGTCTCTTCCTTTAACGTTGCGTAACGCTGCGATCGAAGAATTAAATTTTCGAGCCTCAAGAATTTATCAACCGAAATTTTACAAGGGCAAAATTCTGTTATTGAGGGCGATCGAATGGCTCGGTGGTGTGGGTTGCGAAATAGACGAGCAATTGGGCTGGGGCGATTTGGCGGGAGAAGGAGTCAAAATCTACGATGTTCCTGGCAATCATTTCACCATCTTTGACGAACCACATGTGCGGCAATTAGCAAAAGTCTTAGAGACTTGCATTGCCGAGCCAAGCGGTGACTAGGGGTTAGGGATGAGTGGTTAGGGATGAAATTTGAACTTTTGTTCGTTTTGGCGGCAAAAAATTTGTGAGGAGAATTGATGAAATTTAAATGTTTATTGTTTTGTAGTTTGACTACATCGATCTTGGCGATCGGACTGACGGCGGAAACAGAAAAAGCAGCAGCCGTAATTCTTAGAAGCGGTGCTATGGAATCGGAATCTCAAAACTTAGCCGCACAATATCCCAGTGTTGGCAAATTGCTAGTTAATGGTGGCGGACTGAGACTTTGTTCTGGCACTCTTGTCGATCCTCAATGGGTATTAACGGCGGCACATTGTTTGAAGCCAGGTTCTACAGTTGCCGATGTTAGCGCTGGTAACTTTACCATTGGCGACGTTAAATACAATATAGATACGGATAACGTTAAAATTAACCCTGGATTTGTTGAAAATAAATACAATCTTTTTAACGGTTACGACGTTGGTTTGGTCAAACTGACCGCTCCAGTAACAGGTATTACTCCTGCTAAGCTTTCTGACAATACCAATATAGTTGGTAAAAGTGGAGTCTTTGTTGGGTTTGGGAAAAGTGGCACTCCAGAAGGTGGGGAAGTAGACAATACTGAAGGAATTAAAAGGGCGGGAGTAAATACTATTGACGGACTAGGGTCAGAATATAATCGACTTTGGTCAAATAGAGTAGCGATCGCCGATTTTGATGCTCCCGACGGTTCGACTAAAGTTCTCGGTACTTCCGATGCTGCCAACTTAGAATACGTTCCAGGTCAATCTGACAGTGGCGGCGGTTTTTTTATGGATGGAAAAATAGTTGCTACCCATGCTTCTGGGGCGCGCACTGCTAGCGGTGAAAGAATGCCACCTAATTACGGTAAAGTTTTTGCCTTGACACGAGTTCAACCCAATCTAGACTGGATTAGTAGTACACTCGGCGGTGTCAAATTGACAGAAGATGATGCCGTACAAGCTTCCACGCCCGATCTGCCCATCGTTGAAGGAGACAGCGGTTCGATCGACAATGTCGAGATCGCACTCGATAATTCATCTAAAACCCTAACAGCAGATAACAAAAAAGCCGTATCAGAACCATCAACTTTAATGACAGTTTTATTAATTGGTGGTCTGTTGAGATTTTTGCGTCGTCAACGCTCTACGTCAAAGGTTTGATAACTTCTCGCCTGTTCTAGCGCGATCGAAAAGTATGTTTGCATGATATTTTGTTCGAGCTGCATCTATTAATTCGATCGCGCTTTTTTTAACGATCGTTTAAATAAGTTGGGCAAACGTTTTATCAGTCGTTAAACTGTTTGTTTTAATCAATTTTACTGTCGCGATAAAACAATTTTTTACAGAAAAAATATATATTTAAAGACTATGTAAAATCGAGAATTTGTCTGGCAATTAATGATATTTTAAGAGCTAATTTACCTTGCACTTAACATTTTTTTTTCGAGCGAAATTATCCATATTTTTCCAATAAATAATTATGAGAATTGAAAACTTTCAAACTAGTAAAAATGGCAATCGCGCTAGAGTTTCAGCAACTGTAATTTGGGAACAAAGAGAGCGTCCGTCCCAAGAAATCTTTTTTGAAACAACAGAAGAATTTGCTGACTCTTTGACTTGCAATCCTAACGCCTTTTTCTGCGCCTGTGCTATTCCTGCCATGCACTACGGCGAAAAAAGAATCGCGATCGATGGCGAAATTTGTCCCGACCTAAAAGAAGGGATGGAAATCGCTATGGATTGGATTCGTCAATGGTATGGCAAAGAAAATTACCAACCTTTCCGCATCGAAGCTAAATATCAATCTGGATCGATCGCCCCTACCGATCCTAGAGCGGGTTTGTTTTTTTCTGGTGGAGTCGATTCCCTGGGTGCTTTGCGAGCCAACCATCTCAATTTTTCGACCGAACATCCCAGTCACATTAAAGATGGTTTCCTTATCTCTGGATTTGTTGGCGGTTTAGAAGATCCAGGCGAAGGTTACGAAATTGTCAGTAATGCCATTCATAACATTGCCAACGATGCAGGTTTGAATTTGATTCCTGCCTACACCAATATCTACGCTCATTTCAAAGATTTAGACGACAACTTTGCTTTTTGGCGTTCTTCCTATCATGGTGCCTTACTTGCTTCTGTCGGTCATGCATTTGCAAATCGTTTGACTTCGATTTCGATCGCTGCTACCTACGACATCGCTCACATCGATCCTTGGGGTTCTCATCCTCTACTCGATGTTAACTACAGCAGCAGGAGATTAAAAGTGAAGCATGAAAATGTTAATTTGTCTAGGCTTGAGAAAACAAAATTAATAGCTGACTGGGATGTAGTTCGCAACAACCTTTGTATTTGCAACGATGTTACTCAAAGTTATCGAGTCGGTAAATTAAATTGTGGTAAGTGCGAAAAATGCGTCAGAACTATGACTGGACTGAAAGCGCTCGGCATTTTGGAGCGGTTTAATATTTTTCCAGACATCGAGCTAACCGAGCAGTTAATTTACGAACGAGCAAAAATTATCGATACCTATGAAGAATCTTGTTATGCTGAATTAATCGAACCGCTTAAAGCACAAGGTCGTCACGACTTGGTCAAAGGAATTAATCGCGCGATCGAGCGCTTCCATGAAAAAGATATCAAAGGGACGATTAAACGTTTCGATCGCACCTTTTTAAAAGGTAATCTGGCTAAATTTGGTAAGAACAAATCTGCCTCCAAATTTTAGTCAATAAGTGAACTACCGAACGCGCTCATCAAAGATTACAGCGTCGGCTTCCTACCCAGAAACTAGCATAGTAGTAGATTTCTTACGTCCTCTATTACTATGTCTTACAGTTTGACGATAAGCTTTATCCCCCGTTCCAGAGGTAAGGGGCTGTCCCTGGAGGTTTCCTCCAGGGTAGAGGCGCCCCGTCAAATTTAAAATACGCAGTCCTTCATCTCTGATGTTAATAGCTGCATTGATATCTCTATCATGATGTGTTTTACAGCTTTTACAATCCCAAAATCTTATTTCTAGTGATAAACTATCAACTTGATTTAAACAAACATGGCAGGTTTTAGAACTAGGAAAAAACCGATCGACTTCTTGATATACTTTCCCGTCCATTTCTGCCTTGTACTTAAGCATGGTGCAGAATTTACCCCAACCTACTTGTGATATTGCGTCAGCTAGTTTATGATTTTTGACCATGTTTTTAATTGCTAGATTTTCAACGACAATAACTTGGTTTTCGTTTACTATCCTGCGTGATAGTTTGTGTTGATAATCAAAGCGACAATTAGCTATTTTATTATGTACTTTAGCTACTTTAAGTCTTGATTTGTTTTTATTATTACTTCCTTTTTGTTTTCTAGATAATTGCTGCTGTTTAATTTTTAAATTACGCTCATGTTTATTTAGCCATCTAGGGTTATCAAATTTGCTACCATCACTAGTAATACAAAAATGAGTTAAACCCAAATCAAGACCTATTACATTGCCTTCAGTACTAGTTGTTGGTTTTTCTACACCATCCTCAAATAAAATAGACGCATAATATTGATTTGACTTATTTTTAGATACAGTAACGGTTCTAACCTTGCCTTCTATTTTTTGATGGAATACTGCTTTGATATTCCCTATCATCGGTAATCTTAAACAATCATCAATCCTTTTTACATTTTGAGGGTATTGAATTGACTGTTTTCCGTGCTTTGATTTAAAGCTAGGATAACCAGCGCGACGTTCAAAGAAGTTATTAAAAGCAACACCAAGGTTTAAGCAAACTTGTTGTAAGCATTGAGAGTAAGTTGATTTTAACCACTCATACTCTTTTTTCAGTTGCGGTATTTGTTTTTTAACCGCATATCCAGATAAACCTTTACCTGTCTCTTTATACGTTTTGTTCATCAAATTAAGACAGTAATTCCAAAGCCAACGACAATTACCAAAAGACTGACTTAAGGCTTCCTGTTGCTGGTTATTTGGATATAATCTTATTTTGACTACTTTTAACATTAGAGCAAATTCAATTTACTATAAGACAGTATAGTACAAAAAATAATATAATGGCATTCATCGTATAGGCTTAAGCTATCTCTTAAAGCGCGGGGATGAATGCCATATAAGCTAAAACTCTTTAAAGAAAGCGCGTGCGAGCTTTCTTTTTTTAAGTATATTTTAAGTATATACTAAATATATTTAATAAATATACGCAAACTACCGATCGTGATTGTCCAAAAAATAACAGCATGGGGTAATTCTCTAGGAATTAGACTACCTCAGACTTTAATCCAGCAAACCAACCTACAAGAAGGAGACGAAGTTACTGTATCTGTCGAACGAGGCAAAATTGTTTTAACTCCAAAAAAACCCACTTATACTCTGGAGGAATTACTCGAAGGCATTACACCAGAAATGCAACATGAAGAAATTAATTGGGGCGCTCATAAAGGAGAAGAAGTTTGGTAACAATCGACGGACGGATACCGCAGCGTGGAGATATTATCAAACTGCAACTAAATCCAATTGTAGGCTCAGAACAAGCTGGATTTAGACCGGCAATGGTTATTTCTCCTGAAGCTTATAACCGAATTTCTAAGCTAATCGTTATTTGTCTTATCACCAGCAAAAAAAAAGGCTGGCCTTTTGAAGTGCAGCTTCCGCAGCAGATGCAAACTTTTGGTATCGTTTTATCAGACCAGTTAAAGACTATTGACAGCAAAGCTCGTCAAGCCAGTTTTATTGAATCATCTCCTCCAGAATTAATTGATGAAGTGTTGGCTAAACTAAAAACAATCACTACTTAAGCTCGATCGGTGTAAATCCCGATCGCGCAATTGCTATACTAAGCACTGAGAGGACTGATTTGAGAGGGATTCGTTTTAATCAATAATGCAGCCAACAGACTCCAGCAAATTTACAGAACAAGCTTGGGATGCGATCGTCAAATCGCAAGAAGTTGCTAAACTTTTTAAAAATCAGAATTTAGAAGTCGAGCATGTCATGCTGGCGCTTTTAGAACAAGAAGGGCTGGCAAACACTATTTTTCTGCAAGCAAATGTCGATGTCCCTCGCCTCAAACAACAGCTAGAAGTTTTCACCAACAGACAAGCAAAAACTAGCGTCGGACAACTCTACCTCGGTCGTGGTTTAGATGTAATGTTAGACCGAGCCGAAGCATCGAGAGAAAGTTGGCAAGATAAATTTATCTCTGTCGAACACATCTTAATTGGTTTTGCTGAAGACGAACGCATTGGTAGAAAAACTTTGCGCGGCTTTAATATCGACCCGCAAGATTTAGAAAAAACGATTAAAGCAATACGCGGCACTCAAAAAGTTACCAAGCAAAATCAAGAGGAAAGCTATCAAGCGCTAGAAAAATACGGACGAGACTTGACCGAACAGGCGATCGCTGGTAAACTCGATCCCGTAATTGGCAGAGATGAAGAAATTCGTCGCGTCATTCAAGTACTGTCGCGTCGTTCAAAAAACAATCCCGTTTTGATTGGCGAACCTGGCGTTGGTAAAACTGCGATCGCGGAAGGTTTGGCACAGCGCATTGTTAAGGGCGATGTACCTGAAGCCCTAAAAAATCGTCAGCTTATTTCCCTGGATATGGGCAGTCTCATCGCTGGCGCTAAATATCGCGGCGAATTTGAAGAACGTCTCAGAAACGTACTCAAAGAAGTTACCGAATCGGAAGGACAAGTAATTCTCTTCATAGACGAAGTACATACCGTTGTCGGTGCTGGCGCGCGCGAAGGTTCGATGGATGCGGGTAATTTATTAAAACCAATGCTAGCGCGAGGAGAATTGCGCTGTATTGGCGCGACTACCTTAGATGAATATCGCAAGCACATCGAGAAAGATCCCGCCTTAGAGCGCAGATTTCAGCAAGTATACGTCAAACAACCTACCGTCGAGGATACCATTTCGATTCTGCGCGGACTCAAAGAACGTTACGAAGTTCACCACGGCGTTAAAATTACCGACTCGGCGTTAGTAGCGGCGGCAACTCTGTCCGATCGCTATATCAGCGATCGCTTTCTTCCCGACAAGGCAATTGACTTGGTAGACGAAGCGGCAGCTAAGTTAAAAATGGAAATTACTTCCAAACCAGTCGAACTCGAAGCCCTCGATCGCCGCTTGATGCAATTGCAAATGGAAAAACTTTCTCTCGAAGGCGAAGATCGACGAGGAGGAATGCTGGCAGTCGATCTTGCTTCTAAAGAACGTCTCAAACGCATTAAACAGGAAATTAAAGAATTAGAGAATAAACAACAAGAACTATCTTCTCAATGGCAATCGGAAAAACAATTACTCGAAGAAATTAATGCCCTTAAAGAAGAAGAAGAAAAACTGCGTTTGCAAGTCGAACAAGCAGAACGAGCATACGATCTTAATAAAGCCGCTCAATTAAAATACGGCAAACTCGAACTCTTACAGCGAGATTTAGAAGCCAAAGAAACTAAACTGCTCGAACTTCAATCTCAAGATAATACACTATTGCGCGAACAGGTTAGCGAAGGAGATATTGCCGAAATTGTCGCTAATTGGACTGGCATTCCCATCAATCGTCTTCTCGAATCGGAACGACAAAAACTACTACAATTAGAAAAACATCTCCATCAAAAAGTAATCGGACAACAAGAAGCTGTAGCTGCTGTAGCTGCTGCCATTCGTCGCGCCAGGGCGGGAATGAAAGACCCCGGCAGACCGATCGGTTCGTTTATGTTTATGGGGCCGACTGGGGTAGGTAAAACCGAGTTAGCGAGGGCGTTAGCTGCTTTTCTGTTCGACAGCGAAGAGGCGATGGTACGTATCGATATGTCCGAGTACATGGAAAAACATGCCGTTTCCAGACTTGTAGGCGCGCCTCCTGGATATGTGGGATACGAGGAGGGAGGGCAGCTATCGGAAGCCGTGCGTCGCCGTCCTTATTCGGTAGTTTTACTCGATGAAGTAGAAAAAGCTCATCCCGATGTGTTTAATATTTTGTTGCAAGTACTAGATGACGGACGCATCACCGATTCTCAAGGTAGAGTGGTAGACTTCCGCAATACTATCATCGTCATGACCAGTAATATCGGTAGCGAACACATTCTTAATATCGATGGCGATGAAATTGATTACGAGACGATGCACAAGAGAGTAATGCAGGCGTTGCGAAAACATTTTCGACCTGAATTTGTCACTCGCATCGACGACTTGATTATCTTCCACACTCTAAAACGCGAGGAATTGGGACAAATCGTCAGAATTCAACTCAGACGCATCGAGAATTTGCTCTCAGAACAAGACATTAGTCTAGAATTAACCAAAGCGGCACAAGATCATATCGTTAACGCTGGTTACGATCCAGTTTACGGCGCGCGTCCTTTAAAAAGAGCTATGCAGCGCGAATTAGAAAACCCGATCGCCACGAAAATTTTGGAAAATGCTTTTGTACCTGGCGACGCGATCGCGATCGATTGCGTTGAAAATAAACTCAGTTTTGATAAAAAAGTTGCAGTTGAGGTTGAGATCGTTAAGAGCGAAACCTTAGCATAGTTTGGGAAGAAATGATGTATTTTATCAGGAAAGGCAGAGGGCAGGAGGCAGAAGGCAGAAGGTAATTCTAATTCCTGTCCTCTGCCCGTGACCTTAGGGAACAAGGGTTTAAGACCCCCACTGAACAAAAGTTCAGTGGCTTTAAGACAGGAGGGGTTTGAAGAATGCCCTTCTGTCTTGTTCCTTCTGCCCTCTGCCCTCTGCCTTCTGCCTTCTTTATTTTTCATTTAAAGAATAAAGGTAATCTATTTCTTCCTTCCAGTAAGAAGGTAAACTGTTCCAAGGATCGCGATCGCTGCTATCGGGGCTGTCATCGGTAATGTAAATATAGCCGATGTTATTTTTAATAGCGCGATCGAGATGCTTTTTCATGGTTGCGGCATCGGCAACGGTATGAATTAAACTAGAAAAATGCTCTCGTCGATATTGGCTGACGTATGGCTGGGGTTGGTATTCTTGCCAGGCTTTGGAATAGTTTTCAAATATTACAGCAATATCGGTAGCTGGTTTTTGTAAATAATCTTTGTCGGTATGCGTGCCTTGATTGAGTACGACTGTTTTCAGTTTCGCTCTCGATTTAATGTATTTGTAAATTTGCTGATAGTAAGCTAATTTTTCTTTTCTGCTAGCTGCTTCATCCAAAAAAATGCCATTTACATCGAAGTAACGTGCATATAAATCTATATCTGCTTTAACTTCTGTAATGTTGCGATCGCCGTATTTAGTATAGACGTATCCCAAGATTGTTATTCCTGCTTTGCGAAGATCCTCGATTCCTTTTTGATAATCTTGGTTTGGTTTGCTACCGCCTGGGCCATTATTAGGATTAATTACAGCTACGATCGGTACTTTTTTAGCTGCTGCTGCAACTTCGCGCCAAAGATAATTCTTTGAATCGTACCAGTTGGGATAAGAATACAAAGGAATTAAGATTTTGACTTGAGTTGCGAGATTTTTTTGAGAAAAAATATTCGATCGAGCATCATTTTGTTTAAGGGCAAAAAAAACTAGAAATCCTAACAACAGAAATATAAATATAATTTTGTCAAACTTGAGCATTTACTATAGCGATCGCAATTCGGGTTGTATTTAGACGTTTGGTGGATTATAAACTAGGAAATCGCCTCATCATCTTCAACTTTTGCATATGCTTTGGAAATAATTTTGAGTTGCAAATCAAAGTTTTCTTGGCTTTGGCGGGGTTGAATTGGGACGACTACACCACCTTCTGCAATGTGTAGTTTTTTCCCCGAAACCGACTCATGTTTGAGATTTTCACACAAAGGTACGATCGCGTCGAGATCGTATTTACCTTCGTATAAAAGCGGAACCCAATTTTCTTTAATTGCATCGGGAATTTCTTCTAATTTTTGAATTTCTCCATCTACAATTAATTTGAAGAAAAGAACGTGGGGTTGAGTAAATCCGTAAGAAAATCCTTTTTGAACGGGTACGACTTCACCAAACAATTGCACATAGCGATCGCGATACAAAGATTCTAACATCTCAAAAATTCTCATGTTTCTTGCAGCTTGCCAGTAAACATTGCCTCGATCTTCTTCGATCGTCAAATCACTTTTAATAATACCTTTGGAACTAACTGCAATTTCGCTATTTTTATTACGCAAATAAATTGCTTGACTTCCGTGAATTTTTTCAAATATCCGAATTTGTTCGTCGTTAATAAATTCTGAAGCATAAATGCGAAATTGTTCGACATCATGCTTTCTTAGATAGAGAAAATCGATAATAGGTAATACCCTTCCCCTTAAACTTGGCGGTATGTATGGTTCGTATTTAACAATACCTAATTTTTTAGAAATATCTCGATCGTAAGGAAATAAGTCATCAGGATCGACTTGTTCTACAGGAATAATCACACCCATAGAAAGTTCGCCGCGCAAACGAATTGTACCGACTCGATTTTTTTCCGAACCTTTAAGGTATTTGCGAAAAGATAAAGCGATCGCCTCTGGTAAAACTGATTTTTCTGGCGCAAATACTACAACATCTCCATCTTTATATACATCTTTCAAAACAACAGCTTGAAAAGCACCTATTTTTAATAGTTCTAGCTTCTCAGCATTAGGATGCGGAAAAACTTTAACTTTTGCTTTAATTACACTAAATTCAGCCATGCATTAAATTAAATAGTATTTATATTACATTAATACTACAAATACTATTTAATTGTCCAGCCTACTTTCTTTGTTGCAAAGAATCGGCGATCGCATGCCATGCTGGCTTTTTGACCCCTTCGGGGAAGGCAGAGGGCAGAGGGCAGAGGGCAGAAGGTTAGGATATCGGTGAGATGCGAGGTTTAATGCCATCTGCTCTGTCTTCCCAACCTGGTACAAGCCTCTTCTTTTAAGAGGGAGCGTTTTTGGGGGGAGTTCAAGCGTTGCCTATCAAAAACCAACCTTCTGCCCTCTGCCTTCGTACTTCTGCCTTCGTTTGACAAAGTTTGTCCACCTTAAAGATTGAGACAAGAAAAACTCACACGCTAAACTGTTCGAGTAATTTAGTTGCCTCGGCAGCAGGTAAAGGCTTACTAAATAAATAGCCTTGAATGTATTCACAACCTAATTTTTTCAACAAATCTTTTAATTCTTGTGTTTCTACTCCTTCAGCCACAACCTTAAGATTTAGTCCTTGTCCGAGAGCAATAACCGCATTAATAATAGCTAGATCTGGAGAATTAGGGTGTAAATCTTTAACCAAAGAGCGATCTATTTTCAAAGTATGAAAAGGAAATTGTTTGAGATAGCCCAAAGAAGAATAACCAGTTCCAAAATCATCCATCGATAGAGAAATTCCCAAAGCATTTATTTCTTTGAGAATAGTTTGAGCTAATTTTGTATCCCGCATAGTAACGGTTTCAGTTATTTCCAACTCTAAATACTCTGGTGACAATTTTGTTTGCTCTAAAATTTTGACTATGGTAGATACTAAATTAATTTCTTGAAACTGCCGCACCGATAAATTAACCGACATTGTAATGGAAGATAAACCCATTTGTTGCCAAGCCTTATTTTGAGCGCAAGCAGTTTTTAGCACCCATTCACCAATAGGAATAATTTCCCCATTCTCTTCAGCTAAAGGAATAAAAATATGAGGAGGTACTAAACCCAATTGAGGATTTTGCCAGCGCAAAAGAGCTTCCATTTTGGCAATTTTGCCCGTAACAATATTGATGATGGGTTGATAATAAAGTAAAAATTCCTCTTTTTTTAAAGCCGAATGTAGTAAGTTTTCTAAAGTTAATAATTCATGAGCTTGAGAATTGATAGTGCGATCGTAATATTGATAGTTATTGCTGCTATATTTTTGAGCTTGAGATAAAGCAGCATCAGCATTTTTGAGTAAAGTTTCAGCATCTTTACCATGTTCGGGATAAACAGCGATGCCAATACAACCAATAATGTGAATGAATCGATCGTCAATCTGAAAAGGAGATTTTAAAGCCTCTAAAATTCTTTGAGCGATCGCAGTAGTAATTTCTCGATCGTCAATTTTGGGTAGTAACAGAGTAAATTCATCACTTCCCCAACGACTAATTAAATCTTCTCCTTGGATGCAATCTTTAAGCCTTCGTACTATTTCCTGCAATAAGCGATCGCCTATTTGATGACCTAAAGTATCGTTAATCATTTTAAATCGAGCCAAGTCTACAAACATTACTGCCAACATATGAGAATTCTGTTCGGCTTTCAAGATGGCTTCAGATAATTGACAGATTAAAATGCTTCGTTTGGGTAGTTGGGTTAGAGTATCGTGAAGAGCTTTATGTTCGGCCATCGCTTTGGCTTGTTCTTTTTCAGTTATATCTCGAAATCCCCAAACTCTACCAACAACTTGTCCATGTAACTTTTGAGTTTGAAAATAAGACTCTAAAATTTTGCCATTTTTTAATTTTAATAAGTCATATTTTTGAGAATTAACTCGATCGGCTTTAACTGGTAAATCGCAAACAAACGGTCGAGCGAGTTGATAACAAATTAAACTTAAAACTTCATTAATATCTCTTTCAATCTTAGCCGAATTTATGTTCCACAGACCAGCAAACTGTTGATTAAAAATAATTACTTTATTATGATTATCTACAACTAAAATACCATCATCCGCTGCTTCAAAAGTTGCCAACAGCAGATCGAGAGATTTAGATAATTTTTGGTTAGTTTTTTTGAGTAAGGCATTTTGTTCGATTAATTGTTCTTCCTGTTCGTAACGTCGCAGTGCTTCTTTAATAGTTAAAATTAAATCGGTTTCGTCCCAAGGTTTAGCAATATAGCGATAGAGATCCGCAGCATTAACTATGTTAACTACAGAATTAGCCTCAGTTTGACCTGTTAAAAGTATTTTTAAAGTTTTGGGATAAGCAGCATGGAGTCTAATTAAAAACTCATCTCCCGACATTCTAGGCATTGTTCGATCGGAAATTACTACAGCAATATTTATTCCTTCTGCTGCTAATTCAGCACAAAGAGAAAGTGCTTCCAAACCACTAGAAGCTAATTCGATATAATAATCTTTACCAAGACTACGTTTTAATTGTTTGCTTAAACTACTGAGGATAATTTCCTCGTCATCAACACAGATAATTGCGGCTCTATTCATTGCTGATATTTCTCTGTATATAAATAGTTAATCTAAAGCATTAGTAATAATTTGTGCTAATTCTTCTTCAGTCCAAGGTTTATATAAACAAGCATGAAGATTGGCTTCTTGTTTAGCTCGCTCAATAGCATTTTCATCAGCTTGTCCAGTTAACATAATCTTAGTAATCTTAGGAAAACACTGATGAATTTGAATTAAGAATTCATCTCCTTTTGTTCTTGGCATCAGCCAATCAGAGACAATAACAATAATGTCGATCCCGTCGGCTTGTAACTCTTTAATTAGTTCCCAAGCTTCTTCTGCATTTTCAGCGACTTCATAAATAAAGCGAT
>JBOFLQ010000242.1:0-11466 GCA_051657945.1 Xenococcaceae cyanobacterium
CTCTTAATACAATTCATATTTCAATAAAGTACAAGGTAAAGAACCATTGTAAACAGGAATTCGTTTGGAAGCTTTCAAGCCAACTTTTTTGGCTAACTCTTTATTTCCTGTCAAAATATAAGCAGTCCAACCTTTAAAACGCTGTTTGAAGATATCTCCTAATAACTTATAAAGTGCTGCTAATTCTTGTTCTTCGCCAATTCGGTTACCGTAGGGAGGATTGCAAATAATTACGCCTGTATCTGCTGGGGCTTCAACTTCTGATAGCTGTTTTTGTGAAAACTGAATGCGATCGCCAACGCTACCAAGTTGTGCATTAGTAATAGCTTGTTCGATTATTTCTGCATCACTATCGCTACCAAGAATTGGAGCTGAAAATTGTTCTTTTTGGCTATCTTTTGCTTCTTTTACAATTTCTTGCCAGAGAGAAAGATCGAAATTTTGCCAATTTTGAAAACCAAAACTTTGACGATATAATCCTGGGGCAATATTTAAACTTTTTAGCGCAGCTTCGATCGGTAAAGTTCCCGAACCGCATAAAGGATCTAAAAAAGGTAAATCTGGTCTCCATTCAGCGAATTCTAATAATGCAGCAGCGAGACTTTCTTTGAGAGGTGCTAATCCCATTGCCTGACGATACCCTCTTCTATGTAAACTCGAACCCGAACTATCTAAACTAAGAAAACAACGGTTTTCATAAATATGAGCGTTAACTAAAATATCGGGATTATTAGTATCGACATTAGAACGTTGACCTGTATTTTTTCTTTGCAAATCGACGATCGCTTTTTTAATTTGTAGGGCGGTAAAGTGAGTGTGATTGAGATTTCTATTACCGCCAGTACAATTTACTGCTAGTGTTTGTTCTGTGAAAATATATTTATTCCAATCAATTTGTTGTACGCTTCGATATAGTTGTTCTGCATTAAATGCTTTTACTTCTGCGATGGTTACTAATACTCGATAAACTGTTCTCGCCCAAAGATTAACTCGATAAAGTATAGATAAATCGCCTTGAAAATGAACGCCATTAACATCAGGTTTGATTTCTTTTACTCCTAAATTCTCTAATTCTTTAGCGGCAATTGATTCTAAGCCAGGCGCAACAGTTGCAAAATAATTGTTCATGGTTCATTATTCTTTCATTTTATAATTAACAATAATCAAATTAATCTGTAGAAATCATCGATCGAATTGATATGAGGTTGACGATTGCTGTTAATTTATCACGTTCTCATGCTTATCGATAAGCAACTTGTCGATCGTATTTTAATTACCAATAAATAATGGATAAAATCGAACAACTTCTCGAACTTATTGTCCAACAACCAGAGTGGGAAAGCTACCGACAATTTTGTAGTGTATTAGACTTTTGGCAAACGCTGGTAGGTGAGAAAATAGCAAATAATACTAGACCTTTATCTATTGTCCGTAACGTGCTTTGGGTAGCAACATCTAATTCGGCTTGGGCGCAAAGCTTGTCAATGCAACGCTATACACTCTTGAAAAAATTAAATGCTCAATTGAGCGATCGCCATTTACTCGATATCCGTTTTTCTTCGGCGCAATGGCATCAAAAAACTAACCTGACAAAAGATGCGATTGCCACAGAACAGATTATTAACAATCATCCCAGTCACATCGATTTAGATTCTAGTCAACTTTCTTTGGATCGACTTCCGAAAAACAACAATCCTGAAGCAGCCCTACAAAGATGGTCTCAAATAATTAAAAGGCGATCGCAACATCTTCCTCTGTGTCCTCAATGTGATTGTCATACCCCTGAAGGAGAAATAGAACGCTGGGGTTTATGTTGCCATTGTGTGGCTAAAAAATGGTCGGAAAAATCGAAAAATAATTTTGAAGAAAACATCTAAAAATCACTAAAAAACTATCCTTTGGGGTAAGTTATTAATCCAGGAACTAAACGCGTTTTCTGCGATCCCCTTTTTATTTACCGCAAAACTCTATATGTATTTAAAAGTACCTAGAGATAGAAAAAGCTCCAAGTATTTAATTATCTGTATACGATCGTTAATCAATAATAAAGACAATATAAAAAAAGATCTATGCCTGGGGATCGCTATAAGCCATACACGATCTAAGATTTAACCCCAAAAATATGCTTTTAATGACAAGTCAAAATAATAAGTAAGCTCGAGCGATCGAGGCAATCCTTAGTTAAGGGAGTTCAATGAAAAACACTTATTTTTTGACTTCTGCATGTCGCTATTGTCGTCATTACGAACCAGAAGGTCGTAGAGGCGGTACGTGTCAAAAGTTAGGAGTGCAAGTTCAAAGCGAATGGAAAGCTTGTGTTTTAGCATTGCCACCATTTGCAACTGCTTGGGAAAATCTTGAAGAAATCGTACTTTTAGAACACTCACTTGCTTTGAAATGTTCTAGCGGTATTTCTTCCATTGAAAATTTGGAAGAAGTTTCTTGTTTTCAACAAAACGAGGAAGAGTTAAAAATCGCTAATTGTCTACCACAAAATTCTGAATCAGATAGTATTTTTCACGTCAAACAACCGACAAAATAACCTTGGTTGATTGGGCAATGTGACTTGTTTGAGCGAATTAATTTAAATAAATTTATTTTCAATCAATTTAAAACTGAATAAATCAAATAATAAACCGCATCTTTTATTAGTGAAAGATGCGGTTTTTAACATTCAGCTTTTAGATTCCAGAGATAACCCCTACTACGGAAGCCAAGGATAGTTTCGAAAATTAGGCTGACGTTTTTCTAAAAACGCTTGTTTGCCTTCCGCACCTTCTTCGGTCATGTAATAGAGTAAAGTGGCATTACCTGCTAATTCCTGCAAACCAGCTTGTCCGTCGCAGTCAGCGTTAAAAGCAGCTTTGAGACAACGAATGGCGATCGGACTTTTGTCTAAAATTTCATTTGCCCATTGAATTCCCTCTGCTTCCAATTCTTCAACGGGTACGACACAATTAACCAACCCCATTTCTAATGCTTGTTCGGCACTATACTGTCGGCAGAGAAACCAAATTTCACGAGCTTTTTTTTGACCGACAATACGTGCGAGATAACTCGCCCCAAATCCGCCGTCAAAACTACCAACTTTCGGCCCAGTTTGTCCAAAAACAGCATTGTCTGCGGCAATAGTCAGATCGCAAATTAAATGTAAAACATGACCTCCACCGATCGCGTAGCCAGCTACCAAGGCAATTACTACTTTGGGGATCGATCGAATCAAGCGCTGCAAATCTAAGACATTTAAGCGAGGTACGCCATCATCGTCGATGTAACCAGCTTTTCCCCTCACGCTTTGATCGCCACCCGCACAAAAGGCATATTTGCCGTCTGTATGCGGCCCTACTCCTGTAAATAGGATAACGCCAATTTGGTTATCTTCGCGAGCATCACAAAAAGCATCGTAAAGTTCGAAAACTGTTTTAGGACGAAATGCATTGCGTTTGTGAGGGCGATTAATGGCAATTTTAGCAATACCGTCAGCTTTGAAATAAAGAATATCTTCGTAGGTTTTAACTGTTTGCCATTCTATTTGCATAATTACTATTTCTTTCTCTAGTCAAAATTGTTGAAAATATGTTTAACATCCACATGACTTTAATATGTCTGTCTATGGATAGAGTAGATGTTTAACCAATGGGGATCGATAAGAAAATATTAAAATCTATCGGGATCGGTATTGAGACCACATATGATTATGTAATAGATTAATAACAATTCCAATAGCAATTCTTTCCGAGATAACTTTGCTGTACGCGCTGGTAAAAAATCTTCCCGATAAGCCGAGATTGCTGTTTTAAAAATTAAATCTTTTTTGCTCGAAACAAAACATAAAAATAAAGGTTCGATTGTGACTACTAAAAACAACATTATTCAACAAAACGTTCATTGTCCTAACTGTGGCGATCGCGCCGATTACTATTATTCAGCAGTCGATCGCATTATTAGGACTTCATGCCCAACCTGCGATTATTTAATGATTAAATGTTCTGATACGGGTAGGGTAATTGAAGCTTATGCACCTGGAATTAAATCTTGTGCTTAACTACGCGATGCCCTTAATTGTCCACATGCTGCATTTGTCTCCAAACCTCGCGAATAGCGTACGCTAACTGCAATATGTTCGCGCCTCAGTATTTCCATAAAGTTATTAATACGCTGTGCGCTGGGGCGCTTATAATCTGCTTCGCTAATGGGGTTGTAAGGAATTAGATTGACATGAGATTGAAAACCTCGCAAATGTTGGGCTAATTCGCTGGCGTGTTCTGGTAAATCGTTGACTTCCGCAAGTAAAATATATTCGAAACTAATTCTGCGTCCAGTAATTTTTACATATTCTCGACATTCATCTAAGAGATCTTTAAGAGAATAATGGGTAGCACTAGGAATTAATTTTTCCCGCAATTTTTGATTGGAAGCATGAAGGCTAACTGCTAAAGTTATTTGTAATTGATGGTGTGCTAATTGAATAATTTTTTGAGGCAATCCTACAGTAGAAACAGTCAGCGATCGCTGTCCGATACCAACATCTCGATTCAAACATTTAACCGCAGCAATAACTTCATCAATATTAATTAAAGGTTCGCCCATACCCATGAAGACAACATGACTGACTCGTTGTTGAAAGTCTTCTTGTACGGTTAAAACTTGATCGACGATTTCATGGGATTTAAGGTTGCGCGTAAACTCACCTTTGCCTGTGGCGCAAAAATCACACGCCATGGGACATCCTACTTGAGAAGAAACGCAAACTGTCAAACGTTTGGCAGTGGGAATACCTACAGCTTCAATTACTAAATTATCTGCTAATTTCAACAAATATTTACGAGTGCGATCGGGCGCGGTGCTGCAATAATGAATGTTAGAACGACCGATGGGATAGTCTGCAAGTTTCTCTCGCCATTGTTTGGGAAATACAGAAATTTCTAACAAAGATCGCGCCCCTTTTTCATACAACCACTGATATAGTTGTCTTCCTCGATAAGCTGGTTGTCCTTGTTGTTGTACCCAGTCGGTTAATTCTTCTAAAGATTTACCTAACAAGACTTGTTGCTTGTTTTTGTTCTGCGATCGATCTTCTAGTTGAGCAATCATATTTATTTTTTAAATAGGCTTGAATTTATGCCTTTATTATTCTAGATTTTTTAGTCTGTGTTTTTTAAGATAAAATTATTTTTTTGTATTGGTAGGGTAATTTTCAACGAGATTAAATAAAATACGTGCATTTAGAGAAGCACCCGATTTGTGTTGGTGCGCCGTGTAGATAAATCTAGATAATTTGATAATATTGGAAATTTAGCGATCGATAAGTTATTCATCTTTTAAAAATTTAATTTAAATAAGCTCGGTAATTACTTGTTCTAGTAAATGGCGATTGCGTTTAGCCTACGCTTTGCTAATGAGTTTTTCGATCGGCAAATAGAGTGGAATTAATTATTTTTTGTTCATTTCGCTTTTAAATATATTTTATAAACATGAAAAAAATCGCCATGTTTATAATTGTGTTTGTGGCGATCGCTTTTAGTTTTTTTTTGAGATTTATCGATCGGTTGTCAGACAAATTTGCCGTCTTACATTTTTATTATTTACGCAAAAGCGCCAAAAAATTAATCATATTTTCTCGATTGAAAAGACCTATTTACTATCTTTAATGTCTTGTTAAATTACTTTTTTTATTTTAGCTATTTTCAAGAGTTTTAGTTTTAAAAAATATCGTCACAAAGAGCAATTGCTATAACGTAAATTTGTTTGTCGAGTGACAATAATCAAATTTACTAACAAAAATTACCATAACAAGAAAGTTATTTTAATTCGATCGTTCTGTGCGTTGAATTAATTAGAACTTTTGAATTTATATTTAATTTTAATTAGTCGAGCGATCGATCGTCTACATTTCTCTGTGAATATATTCGATCTAATATCATGTCGGGTTGAACAACCATAATATAAGTTTTGCTATATATAAAGGTTGCGCCTGATTTTATTACGTGCAATTTACCCGACATGATATAACTATCATTGCTTGCGATCGTACCTTAAAAATTATACTCCACGAGCGATAAGCCATTTAAACTAGAATAGTTAAACGATCTTCTTCTCAAACCTAAATTTAATGCAATAATTTAAATGTCTAAAAACAAAAAATCTAAAAACCTCAAAAGATTTTTTCAATATTTATTATTAGCTATTTTTTCTCTTCTTTTTACACTTTTTTTGGGTTATTACCTTCCGAGCAAATGGAAATTAATATCTCAACAAGATTGTAATTATCAAATTTATATTCACGATACGGGAATTCATACTAATATCATCGTTCCAGTTAAAAATAATGCATTTGATTGGAACGAACATTTATCGATCGAAGATATTGGTAGGGACTCAAATAAATCCTATAACTATTTAAGCTTTGGTTGGGGCGATCGCGATTTTATGATAAACGTTCCGACTTTAGCAGATTTAGACTTAGTTCTTACTTTTAAAGCTTTATTTTTACCAACTCCTTCAGTAGTGTACGTGCAAGGTTATCAACAAATACCACCAAGGTTCATTATTAAATCTGTTAGCGTCGATCGCAATAATTACTTAAAATTAATGAAATTTATCGACAAGACATTTCAGACAAATATTAACGGTAACAAAATTCGTATTGCCAACGGACATTCCCATAACGCTGGTTTTTACGACGCAAAAGGAAAATATACAATTTTCTGGAATTGTAATGACTGGACAGCAACAGGATTAGAAAAAGCTGGCGTAAATACTCCGCTTTGGAGTGGTTTATCCTCTGGGATTATGAGGCATTTAAAAAGTAGTTGCGATTGCACTGGGTGCTGACGTTGCCGATTACCGAACTGAAATCGCGACTTCGTTCGATCGACTTATAGTTATTAGCGATCGCGCAAACTTTGGTAGAGAGACAAGTTAAACAAATCGAATAAACTACCTACTAATGCAGTAGTCAAGCCAATAACCAAAAGCCCCCCGATCGAGCTACCACTACCAAAAATACTCAAAAAATTGAGAGTTTGCTCGGCACCAAAACGACCAAAATCCATAAAACCAGGACAATAGCTAAGTGCAAATGACATTATAAAAATAATGCCGATCGTCAAAATTGGAGCAGAAAAGCTAATCAATGCAGCCAAAACAAGGGAAAGAAGAAATTGAGGCACTGCCATTATGAAACCAAAAGATAATCTTTGCCGAACGAACAACTTTATTCTCAACGCAACAGTCAAGAAATAAAGTTGTTTTGACGAAGCAAGCCTCAGAGACTCGATCGCCTATTTCTAACAATAGGTTGAAATACTCGATCCCCTTCAAAAGTTCAAGATTCTTAAATTTTCCTAAAAAAAAGACATGTGAGAACTTAATCAAGTTATATGACAGAAGCACTGATTTGAGAATCTTGCCAAATTTTTTCTAAGCAAGATTCAGCGCGATCGCCGATCGCACAAATAAAAATGCCTTCATCGCTATCTTGTTCTGAAGTTACCCAAGTACCTTCCAAACAAACTTCAACATATTCAGCATCACAACGATTGACAGAAATAAATTCGCTATTTTCTTGTTGCAAAGTCTTGAGTTCGGCAAAAACTGGTAAATCGACTGAAATCAAAAAAGAAGCCGTGCTAGGCTCTACTGCGATGCTCGTACCAACTCGCAAAGATAACATTACGCGTGTAGTTACCCAATCTTCAAGCGATTTAACCAAACGCTCCAACAAAAATCCGTTGTCAGTGTAAGTAAGTTTTAACATTATTTGTCTCTCTTCACTAATTTAAACCTGTGTGCCTGTTGAGTGCCAGAACTTTTCGGCAAATACAATCGCAGGATGAGCGGGTGCTTTAGCTTTGGTTTGGAGTAACATGCCCGCTTGTTCGAGAGTTCGATCGCCTTTGCGAGAGTTACAAGTAGCGCAAGCGATAACAACGTTGTCCCAACTGTGCTTTCCTCCTTTAGAACGGGGAATAATGTGGTCTATAGTCAATTGTTTTTTACTACCGCAGTATTGACACCGATGGCGATCTCGCTTCAAAATTTCACGACGACTAACAGGAGGAACTTTCCAAACTCTTTCTAAGCCATAATTCAAACGAATGTAAGCTGGTACTTGCACGAAAATACTGGGCGAACGTACTTCCCAAATAATTTCTGAGACAAAATCTAACGGTTCGGCTTTACCAGTTACCAACAAAATAATTGCTCTTTTTAAATTGACTTTACTAATGGGAAGATAGTTCTTAGAAAAGACGACTACTGTCTGTGTGTTCGTGTCATTAACACCTATAGTGACCATATTTTATAGTTGATTGTTCATCCTTCAGATTGATGAATTCTGTGTCCCCATCACTAAAAAACCCCCGCTTCTCTAATCCAGAGGCGGGGGTGTAAAATTTGTTTGAAAAACTGTTATGTTTTACTTCGTGTTGGTACAGCTATCTCGCTTCTGCACCTCCCGCAGCTTGTATTTAGTTGTGACTGAGTAATTGGCATGTTCGTGCCACAAAAATTGTTCTCTTGATGATTAGGTTCAAATCCCGATAAATATGCTCTGCCTCTACTGCTATCTATACACGAAAACTCCACGCCCATATTTCCTAACGACCAATCGCTACGGCGATCGGCGGCTAGTTTGAGGGTGGAGTTGATTGATAGAAGCATTGGAATTGAATTTTTTAATCGTGCTAAAAGTGACTTTTTAATACTACACTTGTATTACCCAAATGTCTAGTATTTTGAGGACAAAAAATCATGCGTACTCTAACTAAAACTTCTACCACAGAAATGGAAGTAACCAGCATTCGTCTGGAAAAAAGTTTAAAAGACAAGCTCAAAGAGCTTTCTGGCAATCAGGGCTATCAAGCCCTGATCAGAGATATTCTCTGGAATTACGTACATCAAAAATCTGGCGACTACCGACCTCAATTCGCTTCTACCGATATTCGAGCCACACTTGAAGCGATCGCCAGAAAAGACGAAAGCTGTGCGCTGACAGGCAAATTAATCCAAGAAAATGAGCCGATGTTATTGGGATTAACTACCTATGGGGATTTAGTACCTTTATGTGTGGATTGTATGGCGGGATAGGCATGTGAACTTGCGCCTGGATGTTTTTAAGCCAGCATCTGAGGTACTAATCCAGGCGCATCGCTCGATCGATTATCATATAAATAAAGAAAATTATTCAAAAAAACTAATACAGAAGTTAATAAACATCGCTGGCTAAAATCAATTCAGACAAAATTACAATTCACTCGTTCGATAACCAATAAGGAATTAGGAGAAGGCAGATTCCATGACACAAACCACCGAAACAAAATCATCAGGAATTCAGCTTACAGAAACGGCACTCAAACACGTCATGATGCTCAAAGAACAACAAGGAAAAGATCTTTGTTTGCGCGTCGGCGTGCGTCAGGGAGGATGTTCCGGAATGTCTTACATGATGGATTTTGACGATGCCAGCAACATCGGCGCACACGATGATGTTTTCGATTACGATGGCTTTAAAATTATTTGCGATCGCAAAAGTCTTCTCTATCTCTACGGTTTAGTTCTCGATTACAGCAATGCTATGATTGGCGGCGGTTTTCAATTTACCAATCCCAACGCCGCTCAAACTTGCGGTTGCGGTAAATCTTTTGGTGTGTAAACACAGAGAATAGGCAATAGGCAATAGTGCTTATTCTTTAAAAACTCGATCGACTCAAAAAAAATAATTAAAATCTAAAGGCGTTCCAACGGAACGTCTTTATTAATTATTACTTAACCTTATCCCCTACCCCCTAATCCCTACTCCTTGCTGTATAATAATTCGGGCAATTTAGATTGCTTCGATTTGTACTTTTAAATTTAAAATTGTTATGAATGAATCTGCTACTGGCTTGTTTGAGAATGGCTTGGAAAGATACAAAGCTGGCGAAGCACCAGATACACTCATTCCTGTTTTTAAAGATATCTGCGATCGCGCCCCGAAAAATTCTTCAGCTTGGAGTTGTTTGGCATGGTTGTATTTGTTGAGCGATCGTCCTGATTCCGCTCTCAAAGCAGCTCAAAAAAGCGTTAAACTGGATACTAGGTCTCCTCAAGCCAGAGTTAATTTGGCATTGGCGATGTTAGATGCAGGAAAAAGTGGCGTGCGCGAACATATCGATTTTGCTCGTCAAGCTATGGCAGTAGATTCGGAAGCTCGTGACGATGTCACAGAAAACATCGCAGACGGACTGGAAAGAAAACCCGACTGGAACAGCTTGCAAAGGATTAAAAGTTGGTTGAGTTAAGACAAATTGTTTCAACAACGATTTGACTTTTTGTTTATCGGCGATCGACAAAGAGTCAAACAACATTTCCCAATTACATCCAAAGCTGTTTAGGCTCGATCGCAGATAAATTACTTGGCTCAAACTAACCTATGGAATTGGCGAACAAAGCATTAATTGGATTGAGAGCAGATGATTTTCGTCATCCTCTGGATCGACAAGCGACCACAGCTCTCAAACAACTACCAGGATTTGATATTGTTATTAGAAGTCTTCTCGGTTCTGTTGCGGAACAATTTTTCTACCTCAACAATATTTCTACTAGTATTTTAGTTGGCAAAAAACAGTTGCCAGACTTACACAAACTTTTACTAGAAGCTTGTCAAATTCTCGATGTAGAACCCCCTCAACTTTACGTACAACAAAATCCAACTCCTAACGCCTATACCTTTGCCATGAGAGGAAAACAGCCCTTTATGGTGCTGCATACCTCTTTGATTGAAATGCTCACCCTCGAAGAAATTCAGGCAGTAATAGCGCACGAACTCGGTCATCTCAAATGCGAACATGGAGTTTATCTAACTGTTGCCAATATTATGGTTTTGGCTGCTGGATTGCTGCCTACTTGGGGAACGATGCTAGCTCGATCGCTGCAAGCACAAATGTTAGAGTGGGTGCGTTGTGCCGAATTTAGTTGCGATCGCGCCGCATTGCTTGCCATTCAAGATCCCAAAGTTGTCATGTCCACTTTAATGAAACTGGCTGGAGGTTCGCCAAAACTCTCTCCTCAGTTAAATTTAGAGGCTTTTATCGAACAGGCAAGAGCATACGACCTTGCTAGTGAAACTGAATGGGGTGAAGTCCTCAAAGGCGCTCAAGTCGAACAATTAACCCATCCTTTGCCAGTTTTGCGCGCCAGAGAAATCGATCGCTGGGCAAATTCTCAAGAATACAATCTATTGCTCAAAAAACGGCAAATTAGGGGCTAGGGGACAGGGGATAGGGGATAGGAGGATAGGGGATAGGGAATAGGGAGTAATGAGTAATGAGTAATGAGTAATGAGTAATGAATTTTTTACGTCACGACTTCTGTACGGACGTTCCATGGAACGGAGGACGCGATGACGGAGGAGTCCTGGGGGGCGAACTTGGTTCGCCCCATTGAAGGACGTGTTTCCTCCGGCATTTCAGCCGTCCGTTCCCT
>JBOFLQ010000243.1:0-6022 GCA_051657945.1 Xenococcaceae cyanobacterium
CTTCCCACTGCATTTGCGGGCTGAAGGCAAGTAATTTAATCGTAACTAATTCGTCAGTTTGTCGATCGAGTGCCAACCAAGTTTGATGTCCGACTGCGGTACGTCCGAGTTGTTGTTGTAGTTGGTAGCGTTGTTGGAGGAGTAAAGAATTGTCGAACACAGAGAAAACTATAAAATACCCGTGCAAAATTAATTTAACATTTGGTGAAGGTAGGCAAAAGGCAAAAGGCAAAAGGCAAGAGTTTTTAAGAATTCAGTTTTTTAATCAAAGAAGAAATCATCCGAGTTTCTTCTTGAAGCAAAGAAATTATCCATTTAATATCTTTTTCTTCACAGAGCTGTACTCTTTGACATAATATTAGGTGTGTTTGAAGTTCATTGATTGAGCCTTGAGCGATGTTGAGAAATCTAGCATAATCTCCCGAACTTCGTCTTCCATAACCTTCGGCAATATTGGCGGGGATGGATGCAGACGCTTTTCTAACTTGTTGAACCATCCCATAGAGTTCTTCTTTAGGGAAATATTTAGTGAGATAATAGCATTTTTCTGCAATATCCATACCTTTTTGCCAAATTATTAAGTCTTTGAAATCTTTGATTTCAGACATTTTTAACTCTTTTGTATTTTTACTATTGCCTATTGCCTATTGCCTATTGCCTTACTACATATCCTTCGTCTGCGTGTACTTATTAGTTTTATTTTAGTGTGGTTAAAAAAGTTCGGTTTGGTTCGATCGCGTGGTGGCAAAATTTCATACTGGACTTTGACCGTAAAAAGGAATAACATCCGACCATTGAGAACGTTTTCCTTGTTGATATTCTAGATAGGCAAGTTCGAGAATGCTTTCGACACTATCCCCCAAACTAGCGGGAGACTCAACCAAACAATATTCGCGATCGAGATTGGTAAGTTTTTCTTGCCAAGCTTCTGAGGTTAAGATTGTATCGGGTAAATAAGCTTGAAAATTTTGGTGGAATGCCGAAAATTGATAGATGCCAACAAATAATTGTCCTCTCCTAGCATCCATTTGCACGGCGATCGGTATTTCTGTCTGTGAATTTAACCATTGCGATCGAGCAATTGCTGCTAGAGTAGAAATACCAAAAACGGGAATGTTTAATTGTTGTCCTAAAGTTCTGGCTGTGACGACACCGATACGAGTACCTGTAAAACCTCCTGGCCCTTTGGCAACTGCAACGAATTCTAAGTCTTGCCAAGTTTGAGGTTTAAGCATGTCGATCGTATATTGATGGAGATGGCTAGACAGTTCGTAGCCTAAATCCCAAGTTTGCGATCGAGTGTTGTTTTGAAAATTACTAAGGCTGATTCCTAGTTCGGGCGTGGTGGTATGCAGGGCAAGACCGTATTTGAGCATTTTTGTTTCGTGCAGAGGCGAAGATGATGAAGTTTAAGCTTTTAAAAATTTAGTGGTATTGAAAATTAATGGTCTGAGTAAAATTTTGAAGAGAATGCCGATCGATTGTAATTCTCCTGGAGTTTTGTGTCCTTTCCATTGACCCGGCTGACAGTAAAGCATCTCGATCAGTTGTTTGTGTTGAATTAGAGTTAAGTTAGCAAACATAATTCTAACTGTTTTGATGCGATCGCCAGTTTTAATGCTAACAATTTTCCCTGTTAGTTTTAAATTTTCTTCATCAGTTTCAAAAGTTAATTTTCCTGGCAAGTCGATATCTTCTGAAATTTCTACATCCATCCCTTCTTCGGAAAACATACTAGTTACGCCCCAGTAGGTTTGGTTGCCAACATCAATTTTGATATTTTTTCGCAGTGAAAACCATTCGTAAAAACTTAGTTTGGGAACGTCGATCGTTGTCAGCAAACTAGCACCAATTACTACTAAGTTATATCCGCTCCAAACCAAGCCCAAATTAATATTTTGACTGTCTGGATTTTTAATAACAAATAAGTTCAACCAAAAACAAATCAAGGTAATAACAAAAGCAATAAATAAAGGTAACGCTAATTCCAAATTAAAATGAGATTGCTTTCTAGAAGTACCTTTAGGAGTAACTTTAAATCCTTTTTGAAAAGGATTGAACATTGCACTAATAATAGTGACAGCGAGAGGAAAACATTGAACCAGTGAATAAACATCAGAAAGAATCGCCGATCGCGATCGCAAATTCAACCAAGAAAATACAGTTAGTTGCAAGATGTAATAGGGAAGAAACAGATAAACTATTTCTGACATATTTACTTTGATGGCTTCGATACCAAAAAAGCTATAAATAATGGGAACTAACAAGAAAAAGATACGGGGAATGCTAGTAAACCAATGCAGCAAACCTTCTAAATGAGCTAATCTTTGTTTGAAATTCAATCCAGGAATAGTCAAAGGATTGGATTCGATAAAAAAAGCTTGTAGCGTACCCCGCGCCCATCGAATTCTTTGTTTGATGTGGGCAGAAATACTTTCTGCTGCTAAACCCGCACTTAATTTTTCATCGAGATAAATAACATCGTAACCTCGGGCGGAAATTCTAATTCCTGTAAAAAAATCTTCGCTTAAAGAATCGGTAACGAAATAACCAATTTCTTTGAGGGCTTTACGTCTGACGACAAAAGAAGTACCCGCACAAACTACGCTACCCGCACCATCTTTCATCGGTTGGATTTGACGATAAAATACTTCCTCTTCGGCGGGAAGTACTGCTTCTAAACCCAAATTGCGGGCGATCGGATCGGAGTTGTAAAAAGTTTGTGGAGTTTGCAGTAAACCGACTCGAGAATTCTGGAAAAAACCAACGGTACGAGTTAAAAAGTTTTTAGTGGGAATAAAATCAGCATCAAAAATAACCACTAATTCGCCATCAGTTTGGACGAGGGCGTTATTCAAATTACCAGCTTTGGCATTACTGTTATCTTGTCTGGTAATGTAATGACAGTTTAACTGTTCGGCTAAAGCTTTAATTTCCGCTCTTTTGGTATCATCTAGCAGATAAATAGTTTTATTCTGATAATCTAATGCTTGAGCGCCAATTATCGTACGTTTGAGAATAAAATCTGGTTCGTTATAGGTGGGAATTAAAATATCGACGGAAGGATTGTAAGTTTCATCAGTAACTGCTTGCGAGTAGCGATCCGCCTCCCGACGACGATCTTTAAAACTAAACATTAAAAATAATTCGATGATGCTGTTGCTAATTACCAGCACTTCCATCAAAAATAAAACCAGACTGAAAATACCATCGATCGGGTTGGCAAGATTGAGCGTTGAAAGCGATCGCCAGACAATGTAACGTACAGTTAAAAACAGTAAAATTGCTAGTACGATTCCCCTCGACCAAGTTTTTGGCTGTGGCGACGTTTTAATAACAATTTGAGCGATTAAAAATAGCACCGCAGTTGGTGCTAGCAGGTAATATCGATTCGACACAGTCGGTACTTCGATCCAGACTGGTGGGTTTTCCTGTAAAATGTGCCACTGGGCAAAAAACTCGGAAACAGTGCTGTTACCCGATAGCCAAGAAATAGCGATCGCGCAAAGAAAACCCAATACACCCAGAATTACCCAGGTTGCTTTTTGTTTCTGAAAGATTGCTACTTTGCCAAGTTTTGAATGTCTTTGTCTGCACTCTGAGCCTGGTTTGATAATCTGCATAAGCTAAGGATTCGTAAGCCTCTTAAATCTAAACCACATATGTAAATTTTTCGTGAAAACGAGAGATGAATCCTTAAATAAAGCCAAAATATCGAGAAAAGATCGCCGTTTTAGTCTACCAAAACGGTCATTACCCGATTGTTAACAATAAACTTTTTACAGCGACGCTTTTGAGGCGCTGCACGATCGAAAATCTATTTAAAAACATTAACGGGTCTGACGGGGCTCGAACCCGCAACTTCCGCCGTGACAGGGCGGTGCTCTAACCAATTGAACTACAGACCCATTCGTTAAGAGACTTCTATATTAGACAATACGCTTCGCATCAGTCAAGAGATTTTTGAAAAAATGTGGTAAAAAAAGCAAATTAAACTAAAGTACAGCAATTTATTACCCGATCGCATCATAAATTGCTGTACTTTAAGATAGAGTAAAAGAGTAAGAGGTAACGAGGGTGAGTGTTAGGGTTCGCATTGCTCCGAGTCCAACTGGAAATTTGCATATTGGCACAGCAAGAACAGCCGTTTTCAACTGGTTATTCGCTCGTCATTGCGGCGGTAAATTTATTTTGCGAATTGAAGATACCGACGAAGCGCGATCGCGTCCTGAATATACTGAAAATATTAAATCGGGATTGGCATGGCTCGGTTTAAATTGGGATGAAGGGCCATTTTTTCAAACGCAACGTCTAGACTTATACCGTCAGGCAATTCAAACTCTTTTAGATAAAGATTTAGCCTATCGCTGCTACGTTTCTTCCGAAGAACTCGAACAAATGCGAGAAAAGCAAACAGCCAAAGGAGAAGCGCCGCGCTACGATAACCGTCATCGCCATCTTACTTCAGAACAAATTGCCGCTTTTGAAGCCGAAGGGCGCAAACCAGTCATTCGTTTTAAAATTGATGACGATCGCGAAATTGTTTGGAACGATTCAGTTAGAGGACAAGTAAGCTGGAAAGGTAGCGATTTGGGCGGTGATATGGTAGTAGCAAGGGCTGCCGATCGCCCCGAAGAAAAATTCGGACAACCTTTATATAACCTAGCTGTAGTCATTGATGATATTGACATGCAGATTACCCATGTCATTCGCGGCGAGGATCACATTGCCAATACTGCCAAACAAATCTTACTTTATGAAGCAATGGGGGCAAACGTGCCAGAATTTGCTCACACGCCCTTAATTTTAAATCAAGACAGACGCAAACTATCCAAACGCGACGGAGTAACCTCGATCGACGATTTTAAAAATATGGGTTTCGTACCCGAAGCAATGGCAAATTACATGACATTGCTGGGTTGGACTCCTCCAGATTCGACGCAGGAACTTTTCACCCTTGCAGAAGCTGCTAAATTATTCAGTCTCGATCGCGTTAGTAAAGCAGGGGCTATGTTTGACTGGGCGAAACTAGATTGGATTAACAGTCAGTATCTCCATCACATGCCAGCAGATAAATTAGTAGATTTATTAATTCCCTATTGGCAAGAAGCTGGCTATCAATTCGATGCTAAAAACGAACGTGCTTGGTTGGAAAGTTTGACCGCTATGATTGCACCGAGTTTAACTCGTTTGACAGATGCAGTTAAAGAGAGTCGCTTATTGTTTGGCTCGGTTGAATATGGTGATGAAGCGATCGCTTTTCTGCAAGCCGAAGGTGTAACTGACATTCTCAAATCTATTCTCTCGGCAATTCAACCGCACTTAAGCGAAGCCGATGCCAAAGGAATCACCAAACAAGTTACCAAAAGCCACAACGTCAAACAAGGGTTAGTCATGCGATCGCTCCGTGCGGCCTTGACTGGAGAATTACACGGTCCGGATCTGATTCAATCTTGGCTTCTACTCAATCAAAAAGGATTGGATAAAACTCGTTTGCAACAGGCATTAGCTATTTTAGCGTCTAGAGATTAGGCATAGCCCTGTCTAGCCTGTTTTCAAACTATTGCTACAAATTTTTGGCAAAAAATACTATTGCGTGATGAGATGGGTTTTATCCCATCTTTTTTTTGGCGATCGAGAAACTTAATTAACCTAAGTTCGGTTAAGCAGATTGAGGTAAAAGTCAATCGTTAAATAATTCTATTTTGATATAAGGTTCTGCACCTTCGCGGTATTTACCCCAATTTCCTTTGAACTTATCATCTAAAATTAGATTATTTAAAGTTTTTGAAGCTTGATAATAATTTTTAGTCATAACTATTGGAAATAACATGACACTACAATCACGCTTATTTCCCATTAAACAAGCTATACCTACGTTTGATTCTACAGTTACCAATAAATTAAATGAATGAGGGTCATTACCTTGAGCGAAGTATTCATTTAATTTTGTTGATACACTATCGCAAATTATTTGCCAATTAGCACGAGAATCCAAAACATCCCTTTTCCAATGAAAAAT
>JBOFLQ010000244.1:0-27344 GCA_051657945.1 Xenococcaceae cyanobacterium
TTGGTATTGTTGCCTTCGAACATGTTGGCGCTACTCATCATTGGAGTTTGATGGAGCAAAATTTTGCTGCTTCGATCGCCGATTTTGTCGCTCTTGCCCTAGAAACCCAACAACGCCAGCAAACACAAGCGATTCTCAAGCGCAATAACGCCCTACTCAAAGCGCAACAAGAAGCCGCCTTAGATGGTATTTTAGTCGTTGACGAACATCAAAAAATTGTTTCTTTCAATCAGCGTTTTTGCGAATTATGGCAAATACCAGAGGAATTAATTGCCGCAAATAGCGATCGGCAATTATTAACCCATGTGCTGTCTCAGCTAGCACAACCAGAGGAATTTCTCGCTAAAGTTAACTATCTCTATCAAAATCGCACAGAAATTAGCCGAGACGAAATTCTTTTTAAAGATGGACGCGTTTTCGATCGCTATTCCGGTCCGATTCAATCGAGTGCGGGAGAAGATTACGGTCGAATTTGGTATTTTCGTAACATTACCGAACGCAAACGAACTGAAACTGCCCTAGCAAAACAACTACAAAAAGCTTTATTACTAGAAAAAATTACCCAAGATATTAGAAAAAGTCTAGACCTCAAAAAAATTCTCCAAACTACAGTCGATCGCATTGGCAAAATTTTTCAAGTTAATCGCTGTCAAATTTTTAGCTACCAAGCTCAACCGATTGACAAAATTTGTGTAGTTGCCGAATATCTCGTTCCCAATTGTTCGGCGATGTTGGGGCTTGAAATTCCTCTCAAAGATGCTGCTTGTCTAGAACAAGCATTTGCTCGCGATCGAGCCGTTCCTTTCTTCAATGTCTACGAAGAACCAATTTTAGAAAAATCTGTTTGTGTTTACCAGCAATTTAATGTTAAATCTTTAATCGCCGTTCGTACCTCCTATCAAGGAGAAAACAATGGGGCAATTGTCGTGCATCAATGCGATCGCACCCGGCAGTGGACGCAAGATGAAATCGAACTAATCGAAGCAGTTGCCGCTCAAGTAGGCATCGCGATCGCTCAAGCAAAACTCCTCGAACAAGAAAAACGCCAGCGTCAAGAATTAGAGAGGGCAAAACATAGCGCTGAGGTTGCCAACCGTGCCAAAAGCGAATTTCTCGCCAATATGAGTCACGAATTGCGTACTCCCCTCAATGCCATTTTGGGCTTTTCTCAATTAATGGAAAGAGATTTGAGTTTGAATTCACAACAACAAGAATCCCTCGGCATCATTAACCGCAGTGGCGAACACTTGCTCAATTTAATTAACGATGTTTTGGAGATGTCCAAAATTGAGGCGGGAAGAACCAATCTTAACTGCAAAACTATCGATTTATCGCATTTGTTGCAATTGCTGCAACAAATGTTTCAAGTGCGCGCCGAGGCAAAACAACTGACACTAAAATTCGAGCTAGCGGAAAATTTACCTCAATATATCTGTACCGACGAAGGCAAACTCCGACAAGTTTTAATTAATTTACTAGGTAATGCAGTTAAATTTACCGATAGTGGGGGGGTAACTTTGCGCGTACAAATAATCGATCGCACAGAAGAAACGATCGACGTTCGACATTTACTTTTTGAAGTCGAAGACAGCGGAAGAGGTATAGCCCCACAAGAAGGCGATCGACTTTTTGAACCTTTCGTGCAAACCAGTAGTAGCGATCGAAATGAAGGAGGTACGGGTTTGGGGTTGGCAATTTCTCATCGATTCGTTCGGTTGATGGGGGGCGAACTATCATTTACCAGCAGCTTGGGACAAGGATCTACTTTTCGTTTCAACATTGAATTTATCGTAGCCGACTCTGCGGATGTCGAAAAGCCGATCGCCAAACAGCGAGTGTTAACCATCGCGCCAGGACAAAAAAGTTATCGAGTTTTAGTTGTAGACGATCGCCCTGAAAACCGCGATTTATTAATACAACTATTAGATAGCGTCGGTTTTCAAACTCGTAGCGCCAAAAACGGATTAGAGGCGATCGCCCTGTGGCAAGAATGGCAGCCTCATTTAATTTGGATGGATCTGCGAATGCCAGATCTGGATGGCTACGCAGCCACCAGACAAATTAAATCTACTCCCGATGGAAAAAATACAGTCATCATTGCTTTGACAGCGACAGTATTCGAGGAACAGCGATCGAAAATTTTTGCGGCTGGTTGCGATGATGTAGTACGCAAACCATTTCAAGAACAAGTAATTTTTGACAAGCTTGCAGAACATCTAGGCATAAAATACTTATATCAAGAACAAGTCCACGCAAGCCAAGCCAAAACACTCATTTACGACAAAATATCTCTAAGTTCGACAGATTTAGCAGTTATGCCGAGTGAATGGCAAAATTATCTTCAGCAAGCAGCGACGCAAGTAGATGGAGAATGGCTGAGGCAATTGATCGAGCAAATTCCCGACCATTATCAAACTCTCAAACAAGGGCTTAGAGATTCGCTCCGTAATTATGACTTTGATGGAATCGTGAGACTAACTCAAAATGGATAAACCAACAGACGGCAAAATAAAAGCAGATATTTTAGTCGTAGATGATACGCCAGAAAACCTAGCACTTCTCAACCAAATGCTGACTGAGAGAGGATACAAGGTTCGCAGTGTCACCAAAGGTACGACGGCATTGCGAGGGGCGCAAGCAGCACCGCCCGATCTGATTTTGCTAGATGTCAAAATGCCACAAATGGACGGCTATGAAGTCTGTCAACATCTTAAAGCTGACGATCGCACTCGTGAAATTCCAGTTATTTTTATCAGTGCTTTAGGTGATGTTTTTGATAAGATTCAAGCTTTTAAAGTTGGAGGTGTGGACTACATTACCAAACCTTTTCAGGTAGAAGAAGTTTTAGTTCGTTTAGACACCCATCTAACTATTTGCAAACTGCAAAAACAACTGCAACAACAAAATACTCAGTTGCAACAGCAAATGCGAGAACGTCAACAAGCAGAGGAAAAATTTGCCAAAGCATTTCGTTCTAGCCCCAATCCGATCGCGATCGCCACTCTTGAGGAAGGACGTTTTGTCGATGTTAACAAAAGTTTTTTACAACTGAGTGGCTGTTTAGCTGAAGAAATTATCGATCGCGCGATCGCCGAAACTTGTTATGGATTCGATTGGGAAACTTATTGCAAAGTCGTACAGAAATTACAAGACAAAGGCTACCTGCACAATCAAGAATTACGATTTCGTACCAAATCTGGCGAACTCAAAACTGTGTTAATCTCGATCGAACTTATCGAATTAACTGGTACTCGCTGCACTCTCAACATCATCAACGATATTACCGAACGCAAGCAACTAGAAAATGAATTTATTTCTATAGTCAGTCACGAATTACGCACGCCGATGACATCATTATTAGGTTCTCTGGATTTACTTAAATCGGGACAACTAGGAAATCTGAGCGATCGCGGACAACAAATACTAGATATTGCTGTCAATAATACCGAGCGTTTGGTACGTTTGGTCAACGACATTCTCGATTTGGAACGAATGAAATCGGGAAAAATTACTATGTACAAAGTCGAGTGTAATGCTAGCGATCTCATCACTCAAGCAACAGAAATTATGCGATCGATGGCAGAAAAAGCACGAATTACCCTGCAACTCGAACTTGTTTACGCTCGACTTTGGGCAGATCCCGATCGCATTTTACAAACTCTTACCAATTTACTCAGCAACGCCATCAAATTTTCCGAACCAGATACAACAATTTGGTTGCGCGCTTATTTAAAACAAAATCGCATACAAATTGAAGTACGCGATCGCGGTCGAGGCATTCCTAGCGATAAATTAAATAGTATCTTCGATCGCTTTCAACAGGTAGACGCATCCGATTCGCGTCAAAAAGGCGGTACGGGGTTGGGGCTTGCCATTTGTCGTCAAATTGTCGAACAGCACGACGGCAAGATTTGGGTTGAAAGCGTTTTAGGAAAAGGAAGTACTTTTTATATCGATTTACCTTTATTTAACTAGTAGAGACGCGAAATTTCGCGTCTCTACCTTGGCTAAAAACTAACTACAGGAGAACAATTTATGAGTAAATGCGTTTTAATAGTTGATGACGAAGAAGATATCCGCGCGATCGCTTCTTTGGGTTTGGAAATGGGCGGTGGTTGGACGGTATTAACTGCCAGTTCGGGTTTTGAAGCCTTAAAAATGGCAAGCGATCGCCAACCCGATGTCATTTTACTAGATTTAATGATGCCCGATATGGACGGTCGAGAAACCTTACAAAAACTCAAAGCTAACTCCAATACTCAAAATATTCCCGTCATTTTATTAACTGCTAGAATTCAAAAATCCGATCGAGAAAGCTTTGCCGATCTCGACATTGCCGCAGTATTTGCCAAACCTTTTCGTCCCATGCAACTACCAGAACAAATTAGCCAAGTTTTGTCTGAATAATCTGATTAAGTCGAGACTTGACTTCTCCACGCTTTGAAAAACGTGGATTCTAGAACGTAGTTACGAAGCGCGACGGGGCGTTGTTATCGGGCGGAAGTAAATTCCGCCCGCAGCCCCTTTTAAAACGACGCTTCTTCACATTTTCTACGATAGGATTTACTCAGAGAAAACAAATCGTATCGCTTCGGGACAGTCAAACATCCCCTAACAACCTCGGCTAGGCTCAAACCTAGCTGTGTTGATACCTTTCGCATTATATTAGCTGCGCCGTTGCAGTCGCTATTGACCCAACCTTGAGGACAAATATAGCCACCTCGTCCAAGATTGTTCAATCTACCTTTAATTTTTTTGCCTCTTTTTCCAGATGGTTGCCACCCTTCGGGTTTATTATTTTCACCGAAAGTAGGTAGCAAATCATTGCTTAAAAAAGAGGCTTTTGAACTATAACTCTCTTCAGTTTCGACGAAGTGAATCCCATACTGCGAGCAAAGTTGAGCTATTCTATCTTTTAGCCTTGCCGTAGGAATTTGGACAAATTCTTGGTTATTTTTCTTGCCGATATTGATACTATCTTTGTTGCCTTGATTCCAACCAAAAATGATATTTCCTACCTGATATTTTAAGCACCAATTAATTAGAAAACGAGCAGCTTTGTTGATGTTGTCTCGCATCTGCCTATTTCTTGTTTCAGTAATGGCGGCTAGCTCTTCATTCCAAAATCCTTGAGGCTTATTCTTTTTTAAGGTTGCTATTTTTTTGTTGTACCACTGATTTTGGCTTTTAATTTTTCTTCCATTCAGAATCAAAGATTTACCTAGATTAGAAACACAAGTTAGCCAATTATTTAAACCTGGATCTATAGCTAGTGCATTTTGAGGATTTAAGTCCGCATTATAAATTAAACTTTGGTAAACAAATTCAGCGTAAAAGCAATTATTTCTTGGTAGTATTCTTACTTCTTTTATTTGGGAAAATTCTATTTGACTCGGCATTGGTAGCGTAAAACCATCTATTCCGAACCAAGCTTTAACTTGCTTTCCAAGAGAAAAAACTATTTGCCTTTCTTTTAATTTCAACCATCTAGAGGGGTAAGAAACTAAAGTTAAGCCACCCTTTTTTCTGTATTTTGGTGGTCGTGGCTTATTGGTTAATTGTCCTTCTACAAACAGACGATTTAGCCTCTTGTAACTAGTAAAAGATTCATATACCGAGCGAACACATTGTTGAGCTACAGCAGAGCGTAAAGCTTTAAAATGCAAGTTACATTTTAACTCAGCATCTAGATCGTATTTGCCAATTATTTTTCGACGCTTAAACCATAGCTGACGAGCATAGTAGATAGCGCAATTAGTTAATTTATTTGCCTCTTGACAAATAAATTCTAGCACTGCTTTTGTTAGCTCATCAGGATTGATTAATATTTGAGTACATCCGTACATTATTTATTTGTATATTGATATATTAGATTATATAGTATAAATCTACAAATAAATGAAAAATAATCATGAAGAATATCGAGTAAACCCTCACTCGGTTACTCTAATTAATTATCACTTTGTCTTTTGCCCAAAACGCAGAAAGCCCGTGCTTGTTGGAGATGTAGCACACAGATTACAAGCAATAATTTTTGAGCTTTGTACGGAACATAATTGGCGGCTGATTGCCTTGGAAATTATGCCAGACCACGTACATCTTTTTCTAAACTGCGATCCAGTGGATGCGCCAAGCGTTATCATGAAGCGCATTAAAGGTAGAGCTTCTCATCACCTTCGGAAAGAATTTCCACACTTGTTAAAAATTCCTACTTTGTGGACTCCTAGCTACTTTTGCTCTACGACAGGAAACGCTTCAACCGAGACAGTTCGACAGTATATTGAGAATCAGAAAAACAAGTAAGGGATGGACGGGGATAAATCCCCGCATGTCGCGCTCGACTACCATTGGTTAAAACCAATGGCTAACTCTCGCTCACGGTTTTTCTGTTTCGCCGAAACATCAGGGCAACAGAACACTAGGGCAAATGGCAATTCGCCCCCACATATAGTTAAGTTATAAATAAGCATTTCGTAACTGACAAAGGAGAAAGAAATTGTTTATCAGCGAATTATTCCCCATTTTTCGAGAGTTAGCCCAACAACCAATTGCCTTTACGAGTGGATTTGTGGCTGGGATGTTGCGTTTGAATTTGAGCGAAGAACCTTTAAAAACCTGGTTGCAAGGACAAGGAATCGATCCCAGCAACCACAATGGCAGTAACAATAAAGGTAATAGTAACTCGCCGCAAACTATTTCGATCGAATAAAGAGGGGATAGGGGATAGGGGATAGGGAATAGGGAATAGGGAATAGAGAATAGGGGATAGGGAAGTCAGAAGTCAGAAGTCAGAAGTAAACAGCCAATGAACAATGAACAATGAACAATGAACAATGAACCAATTTTTGTATTATTTGCCACCAAATTCTCAATAAGCTGAAGCTCGTCTAAAGTTCTCTGCCAACTTAAATAATCCTCCTTAAGATGGTAATTATAGGGAAGCGGCAAACGAGAAACTATCGATTAGGTCTTGGATTTAAAAAATAACTTCCCAAATAAGTAAATGCCGACGACCTAAGAAGGAGAATCATATGGTTAATCCAGAGCAACTCGTCGTCCCAGAATACAGTCTCGATCGAGATTGTACGACTCTATCGCGTCACGTACTCCAGCAATTGCAGAGTTTTTCGACCGAAGCTCAAGATATCAGTGCGATCATGAATCGCATTGCTCTAGCAGCAAAATTGATTTCTCGTCGTCTCAGCCGCGCTGGTTTGATGGCAGGAACTTTAGGATTTACGGGCGAAACTAACGTTCAAGGCGAATCCGTCAAAAAAATGGACGTTTACGCCAACGAAGTTTTTATTTCTGTCTTTAAGCAAAGCGGCTTAGTCTGTCGTTTGGCTTCCGAAGAGATGGAAAAACCCTATTATATTCCTGAAAATTGCCCGATCGGACGTTATACACTTTTATACGATCCGATCGATGGCTCTGGCAATGTCGATATTAACTTGAATGTCGGTTCGATTTTCTCCATTCGTCAGCAAGAAGGTGAAGATAGTGACGGCGAAGCCAAAGACTTACTACAAAACGGTGACAAGCAAATTGCTGCTGGATACGTATTATACGGCCCCAGTACCATACTCGTCTATTCGCTGGGTAATGGAGTTCACTCATTTATTCTCGATCCCAGCTTGGGTGAATTCATTCTAGCGGAAGAAAATATTAAAGTTCCAGCCCATGGGCCAGTCTACAGCGTTAATGAAGGTAATTACTGGCAGTGGGAGGAATCTATCCGCGAATATATCCGTTACGTTCACCGTCACGATGGCTATACTGCTCGTTATAGTGGTGCTTTAGTCGGCGATTTTCATCGCATTCTCATGCAAGGTGGAGTTTTTCTCTATCCAGGTACGGTCAAAAAACCAGAAGGAAAGTTAAGGCTTCTGTATGAGTCTGCACCTCTGGCATATTTAATCGAACATGCCCAGGGAAGCGCCAGTACGGGAACGCAAAGACTTTTAGATGTCGTACCAAAAGCGCTTCATGAAAGAACGCCTTTGATTATCGGTAGTAAAGAAGACGTGCAATTGGTAGAGTCTTTTATTCAAGATTGGCTCAGAAGAAAAAAAGAAGTAGCGGTGGCAACATAATGTAGAGACGTGACATGTCGCGTCTCTACGGTTAATACTCAGCACGAACGCATTTTATTTAATAGACGCGAAGTTAGCAAGAGCGGCACGGCTTCGCCTACGCGTCTCCATAGCGCTTAATTACAAACAGGAGTAATTAGATTTATGACAACATCAGCAAATCCAATCTTTGACATCGAGCAAAATTACGGTCAAAGTATCTGGATGGATAATTTGAGTCGCGATTTGGTTGAATCTGGCGAATTGAAGCAATTAATTGAAACCAGAGGAATTTGTGGGATCACTTCCAATCCAGCTATTTTTGAAAAGGCGATCGCTGGCAATAAAATTTACGACAAAGATATTGAAGCGGGAATTAAAGCAGGAAAATCTCTTAACGAAATCTACGAATCTTTGATTTTTACTGATATTACCAACGCTTGCGATATATTGAGTCAAGTTTACGAACAAACCAACGGTTTGGATGGTTACGTCAGCATCGAAGTACCACCAACTATTGCTAAAGATACAGCCAGCACCATTAGCGAAGCGCGACGTTATTATCAAACGATCGATCGCCCTAACTTGATGATTAAAATTCCTGGTACACCTGAAGGTTTACCCGCCGTCGAACAAACGATCGCCGATGGAATTAGCGTCAACGTTACTCTTCTTTTTTCAGTTGAAAGTTACGTCGAGACAGCTTGGGCATATATTCGCGGTTTGGAAAAACGATCGGCAGAAGGCAAAGATATTAGTAATATTGCCTCGGTTGCTAGTTTCTTCCTCAGTCGGATCGACACCAATATTGACGATCGTCTCGATCGCAAAATCAAAGCAGGAGTGTCTCCAGAAGTCGGTTCAAAACTGATTGCACTCAAAGGCAAAATCGCGATCGCCAATGCCAAAGTTGCCTATCAAAAATACAAAGAAATTTTTGGTAGCGAAAGATGGCAAGCATTAGCCGCCAAAGGAGCAAAAGTACAGCGTCTTCTCTGGGCGAGTACTGGTACTAAAAACCCAGAATACAGCGATGTCATGTATGTAGACGAGTTAATTGGTGTAGATACCGTCAACACCTTACCACCCAGTACTATTGAAGCCTGTGCCGATCACTGTCATCCAGGCAATCGCATTGAAAGCGATCTCGATGCCGCATACAGCGCGATCGCAACACTCAAAGATCCCGACGTACAAATCGATCTCGATGAAGTAATGGACGAACTACTCGAAGACGGAATTGATAAATTCATCAAACCTTTTGAATCTCTAATGTCTTCCTTGGAAGCAAAGGTTAAGCAATTGGCAACCGTATAGCTAGGGGCTAGGGGATAGGGGATAGGGGCTAGGGTTCGCTGTGAATAAGCAATAAAATACTTTCCCATGATGATGCAACGCCAAATACTTTTTCCCTAATCCCTAATCCCTAACCCCTAACCCCTAATCCCTAACCCCTACTCCCTAATCCCTACTCCCTAATCCCTACTCCCTAATCCCTAATCCCTAACCCCTAATCCCTAATCCCTAACCCCTAACCCCTAACCCCTAACCCCTAAAAATGGTCACACTTTTAGAAAACCCCCTCCGTGCTGGACTGAGACAAGAAAGAACGCCAGAACCATTAATTATGGTCATTTTTGGTGCATCTGGCGATTTAACCCAACGCAAACTCGTACCAGCAATTTATCAACTCAGACGCGAAAGAAGACTACCACCAGAAATTACCATCGTTGGTGTTGCTCGTCGTGACTGGAGTCACGACTTTTTTAGAGAACACATGCGCGAAGGCATCGAACAATTTTCTGATGGACTTGGCAGCGAAGAACTCTGGAATGAATTTGCCAAAGGGCTATTTTACTGCTCTGGTAACATGGATGAAGCTGCCAGTTATCAAAAATTAAAAACCCTTTTAAGCGAATTAGACGAAAAACGGGGTACTAGAGGCAATCGCGTCTTTTATCTCTCCGTTTCTCCTAATTTTTTCAAGCCAGCACTCAGAGAATTGGGTGCGGCAGGAATGTTAGCAGATCCGCTCAAAAATCGCGTTGTCATTGAAAAACCCTTTGGCAAAGATTTAAGTTCCGCTCAATCTCTCAATCGAGTAGTACGAAGAGTCTGTCAAGAACAGCAAGTTTATCGCATCGATCACTATCTCGGCAAAGAAACCGTCCAAAACCTCTTGGTTTTCCGTTTTGCTAACGCTATATTCGAACCACTTTGGAATCGGCAATTTGTCGATCACGTCCAAATTACCGTAGGAGAAACCGTTGGTTTAGAAGATCGAGCGGGTTATTACGAAACATCTGGCGCGTTGCGGGATATGGTGCAAAACCATTTACTACAACTGTTTGCACTGACGGCTATGGAAGCGCCAAACGCTCTCGATGCAGATAGTATCCGCAATGAGAAAGTAAAAGTTCTCCAAGCGACTCACCTTGCTGACACTCAAAATTTAGAGCGATCGGCAGTTCGCGGTCAATATAAAGCTGGTTGGATGAAAGGAAAACCAGTTCCGGGATACCGAGAAGAAGCGGGTGTCAATCCCGAATCTACTACACCGACATTTGTTGCTCTCAAATTGGAAGTTGACAATTGGCGTTGGCAAGGAGTTCCTTTTTACCTGCGTACTGGCAAAAGATTGCCCAAGAAAGTCACAGAAATTTCAATTCAGTTTCGTGAAGTTCCCCTGCTCATCTTTCAATCGGCGGCGCAACAGGCAAATCCTAACGTTCTCAGCCTGAGAATTCAACCAAACGAAGGTATTTCTCTGCGTTTTGAAGCAAAAATGCCCGGACCAGATTTAAGAACTCGTACGGTTGATATGGATTTTAGTTATGGTTCTTCTTTTGGCATGGCAACTGCCGATGCTTACAATCGACTTTTGTTAGACTGTATGTTAGGCGATCAGACTTTGTTTACTCGTGCCGATGAGGTAGAAGAAGCATGGCGCGTCGTTACACCCATACTCAATGCTTGGGACACTCAAAGCGATCCTGCTTCCGTTCCTCAATACGAAGCAGGAACTTGGGAGCCAACCGAAGCAGAATTTTTAATTAATCGAGACGGAAGGCGTTGGCGAAGACTCTAATCAGTGCTGTAAAAAGTTTAAAAAATAATAATTGACTTATGACTACTACATCTCCTCCACTTGTTTCTCTGCAAGCACCTAAAGATGTTTCGATCGAAGAAATTGAAGCAGAATTGCGTAAAATCTGGCAAAGTCAAGGTGCGGGGGAAGAAGGGGCAAGCGCTACTAGGGCAACTACTTTTAGTTTGGTTATTTACGAACCAGACGAAACGCAACAATTATTAGCAGCCTTGGGCTTTTATACAGGTCCGATCGACGGGATTGCAGGGCCGCGTAACGAAGCTGCCATTAAAGCCGCACAAAAAACCTATGGCATGGAAGTTGATGGCAAAGCCAGCGCTCAATTATTGTCTAAGTTGCAAGCAGAATTAGCAACAGTAAAAGAAACTGGAAGCTTAAACAACGGTAATAAAACCGCAGCGCTAAATTATTCTCCCGATTATGAAGGCGCTGGAATTGCCGACGCGATCGCCGCTGCCAATCCCTGCCGCATTATTACCCTTTGTCCCGTCATTGGAGAGGATTTGGGGGTAAAAGTTCAAGTTTCGGCATATTGTCCGATTAAAAAACAAAATCAAAATACTCTTGTCTGCTGCGAATATATTAACCTTAGCGGTACGGCTGAAGCATTAGAAAGAATCGGCGGAATTATTGCCGAATTGATGATTAGCGGACTGCCCAAATTTGTTTGGTGGAAAGCAACGCCTACAGCCGACTATGCTTTATTCAAGCGTTTGGTAGGTAGAAGCAACACTTTTATCGTCGATTCGAGTACTTTTACTTATTCTGAAGCCGATTTACTTACTATTACCGAACTTCTCAAACAAGATATCGTCATTTCTGACCTCAATTGGCGCAGACTAGCGCCCTGGCAAGAATTAGCGGCAGAAGCTTTCGATCCACCAGAACGACGTTCGGCTATTTATGAGGTCGATCGCGTTACGATCGATTACGAAAAAGGCAATCAAGCTCAAGCTTTAATGTACCTTGGTTGGCTAGCCAGTCGTTTGCAATGGACTCCCGTTTCTTACCACACCGAAGGCGGCGACTATGATATTAGAAAGATTCAATTTACTAGCGACAAGCAAAGTAAAATTGAGGCAGAGTTAGCCGCTATTCCAACTGGTGATTGGGGAGAGGTAGCAGGAGATTTAATCAGTCTGCGTTTGAGTTCGACTAATCTAGAAGCCGATTGTTGTACGATTTTGTGTTCGAGTACGACAGGCTGTATGCGGATGGAAGCAGGCGGTGGCGCACAATCGGGTTATTTACAACAGGTAACGCCCATTCTCGATCAAAAAACCGAAAATTTACTCGCTCAGCAATTGCAGCGTTGGGGACGTGAATTGCTTTATGAAGAAAGTATGACGGTTACCGGTCAGATTCTTCAGCTATTTGCAGAAAGTCAATAGATCGATAGTTTGTTAATTAAGATAAAAATGGCTAGCTTTAAAAGCTAGCCATTTTTGTTGTCTCTAAATCTTACAAACGTAACTACCCCGAACCGATTTAATGCGATTTTGCTAACAATCACTTCAGCTACGATCGAATCCATTAACTTTTATTATTGTAAAATCTCAATCTAACTTTATAAGCAAAATCAACATAACAAAAACAGGCAAAATATGATTTTGTTTGATTTTAAAACGATCGTTAAAATTGATAATTTCAAGCTAATAGAGCTATATCTAAGTCTAATAAGAAGAACATTATATTTCTTGCCTAAATCATAATTTTAAAAAAGAGTCCACAGATAAACAAGGCGTGCTTGTCGGAGGTCTCCTCCGACAAGGCTTGGCACGCCGTGCAGATAAACGCAGATAAATAGATAAATATTGAAAACTTTTGGTCTAAAATCAAGGTCAAGTCTCTCTTAAAGATATTCGCAATCGCACTTACTCAACTGTCGATCAACCTTTGCTACCCGTAAATGTTACTCCAGAAATAAAATAGCGATTGAAAAAGGCATAAATTCCTAAAGCTGGTAGAGTAAAAATTATTGAGGCTGCCATAATATAGTTCCAATAGCTAATATAAAGTCCTTTAAAAGTATTCAATCCTAACGGAAGCGTAAACATTTCTGGGGTAGATAAAATCATCAGTGGCATTAAAAAATTGTTCCAAGAACCCATAAAAATAAAAATAGTTTGTGCTGCTAGGGCTGGTTTAGCTAGAGGCAAAACAATGTATAAAAAAGTTTCCCAGCGATTCAATCCATCCAGTGCCGCCGCTTCTTCTAGTTCCTTGGGAAAATTAACAAAAAACTGCCGCATCATAAAAATAAATGTGGCATTTGCTGCATTTGGAACGATTAGTCCTTGATAGCTATTTAGCCATCCTAAATCTTTTAAAATTAAGTAGGTGGGAATTAAAGTAACTTGGATGGGAATTAGTAAAACTGCCACGATTAATCCAAATAATAATGGCTGTCCTGGGAATGGAATTCTTGCTAAAGCATAGCCAGCCATAGAATTAAATAAAAGATTCAATCCAGTAACGCAAATAGCTACAAATACGCTATTTAAAAACCAGCGTCCGAATAAAGGCGACTCAAGAAAAATTTGTCGGTAGTTATTGAGAGTAAAATTTTGAGGAATAAAATTTAAGCCACCAGCCACAATTTCGTTGAGGGGTTTAAATGAGGCTGAAAGCGCCCAAGCGAAGGGCAAAAAGGTAAGAATTGCATATAAGATTAAAATGCTATAAAGAATAAATTTTAGTGCGATCGAATATTTCACTTTTATTTAATTAATAGATTTTTTTATCTTGAAAGAAACGACGTTGAATCAGCGTTACTAGTAAAATTACGCTTGCTAGCATCAAGGCAAGTGCAGCAGCATAACCCATATCTAAATTATTAAAAGCATATTGATAAATTAAAAGAACAACTGTCAGCGTTGAGTTATTGGGGCCGCCAGAACCGTTTGAAAAGATATAGGATTGGTCGAATAACTGAAACGTACCGATAATTCCCATGACGATGACGAAAAAAGTAACGGGTTTTAGTAACGGTAGCGTAATACTAAAAAAGCGATCGAATTCATTCGCTCCATCAATTTTTGCCGCATCATATAATTCGGAAGGAATATCTTGCAATGCTGCTAAATATATGACCATAAAAAATGGAATTGTAGACCAAATATTCATCAGCATAATTGATTTTAAAGCTACATTGGGGTCGCCCAGCCAGTTATAAATTGGCAAACCAAAACGAGCGAGCAAATTATTTAATAAACCGTTGGAGTTATAAATCCAAATAAAAATTAGAGTTAAAACAGCAGAAGAGGTTATAGTTGGCAGAAAAAAGATAATTCGAAATAATTGTTTGCCTTTGATACCAGCATTTAAAATTACAGCTAAAGTCAACGCTAAAATAGTTTGACTGGGAACGACAATAATGACATATTCAAAGGTATTTTTTAAAGCAATCCAAACTCTTTCATCATTTAAAATTCGACTGAAATTGCGATCGCCTGCAAATCGATAATTTAACTCTCCCAAAATTTGGACTTTATGAAAAGATAAAAAGATAGCATAGAGAATTGGCAGAAATAAAAATATTCCTAAAATAATTAAAACAGGAGCAATGAATGAGTAACCATAACTTGCTTCTTGAAATGCAGTATTTGAAAAAAATCTTTTCATGCATTTTCTAATAATTCGATCGAAGGCAGAAGTACGGAGGCGTGATGTCAGAAGGAAGTGGTATTCAAGTTATCGTTCAAAACTAAGAATCAGAAAAAACGGCTGTTAAACCTTCTGCCATCTGCCATCTGCCATCTGCCTTCTCCCAAAGGGAGTTAATAATCAGCCGCTTGAATTTCTTCATTTGCATCTTTTTGAGCTTTTTGCAATGCAGTTCGTAAAGATTGCTGCCCTAATAAAGCACTGATAAATTGATTATTAAAATGGGTTGCTAATATTGGTATATTTTTTTCCGCTTGCAAAATTGTTGCATAAGCAATGCTTTTAATAAATGGAGCATAAAGTGGATTTTGTTGGTATCCTAAATTTGATATAATAGAGCGCCGACTTGGTATTACCAATCCAGCTTTTCCCCACGTTTTCATCCCTTCAAAGCCAGTCAGATAAGAAATTAGTTTCCAGGCTGCATCTTTATTTTTAGCTTTTTTATTCATCACATAAGCAACTGTATAAGCCATTGTGCCTTTTTTGCCAGCGATCGATGGTACTTCGGCTGTAGCAAATTTAATTTGAGGAAAAGTTTCTTTTAAATAGAGAATTGCCCAATTACCTTCAATTACCATTGCCACTTTACCCTGACCAAACATTTCCATACCAGAATTCGCACCAACATCTGAAGGTAAGGCAGCAGATCGATTTTGATATAGATCGACAAGATTTTGAAGACCTTTAATACTTGTATTTGTAGCTAAATTAACGTAACCTTTGCGATCGAATATTTTGTCACCAAAAGCTTTAAGCATAAAATATTGACGAGTTAGTTCTGAAGTAATACCAAAACCATATTGTTTGATGAAGCGATCGCCATTGCGTTTGATGGTTAGTTTTCGAGAATAATTTCGTAATTCTTGCCAGGTTTTAGGAGGATTATTTAAATTAGCTTGCTTAAATAATGAGGTGTTATAAAAAAGAGCAAGAGTAGAAAAATCTTTAGGTATTCCGTAAATTTTACCTTTATATTTAAAAGCCGATGTAAGTGAGGTTTCAAAATCATTTAGATCGAAATTGGCGTTAATGTATTTATCTAAAGATTCCAAGACATCGTAACTTATCAGTAACGGCGCTTCAGAAGAATCTAAATAAAAGACATCAGGGGCGGTATCACCAATTAATCGAGTCTTGATAGCATCCATATATCGATCGACGATAACTTCAAACTTGACCTTAATATTGGGATATTTAGCTTCAAAATTTTTGATGACTTTCTCTATTAACTGTTTTTCCGTAGGACTACTTTGCCAACCACTCAGAGTCACAGTAGTAACTTTATCTACTTTAGGGCTACAGGCTGTTAGGAAAAAAATTATTATTAGTAGGCAGAAATATCTTGAAAAGATTTTAGACATTGTCTATTTAGACTACTAAAGATTGAGTACAACTCTAAAACCTAATCTTGAATGACGAAAATCAGGTTTGTTAAATCCTCGATAACTTTGAAGAACAGATCTATTACATTCACTCTTGCCTATTGCAAGAATGCCTATTGCCTCTAACTCCAATTAATCGAAAATCTCCTCGATCGAATAGGGGCAATCTTGCGGCAATGTATCTAACCTACACTTAGCGAAGGCGATTTTTCTTGCTTGCGAATACAGGCGATCGAGTTCTTCTTGCAAATATTTTCTCAAATTGGTTGTCAAGCGATCGCTTAATTCTTGACGAAATAAAAGAATTTCGTGTTGCCAGTGATTTAAATTTTTATCTCTTTCTTCTTCCCAGTATTCACAATAAAGTAAATGCTCTATAATTCTTCGAGTAAAGCTTTTAGCAGCATTCTTTAGCTCATTTCCAAAATCTTGCAACTCCTCGATTAAGTTTTCAGTATCAAGCTTTTCCCAAGAATGCGATTTGAGGATTTGTATTTGATCTTCTAACCAGCGATCGAATTCTTTGACAATCAATTTGATGCCTCCAAGATTGATAATGGAATATCCACCGTCTCGTCTTCCATTATTTTAGCCACATTCCTTTCAACCCCTAATAGGTATTAGAAGAAATTTCACCACTGCGATCGCGAACGTAAATCTAAGTTTTTGACGATTTCAATTCCTCCATACCCAAAATCTAATTAGTACTACCCCCTCCAAAAGCAATCGCTTTTTAAATATTAAACCTGAGTTAGATTCAGTGCGCGATCGCCTTGCTATAAATTTGTCGTTAAGTCAAAAAACAATTTTAGATATTTAAGATGAGCAAACATCAAAAAGACAACACTTTTGAAGAAGATGGAATTCGCCCGATCGAAAGTGGAGACATAGAAGTAGCAGATACTTTTAAAGAGGATGGAATTCGTCCGATCGCTAAAAGTCCCGATTATTTAGTACCCAATCGAACGACAGAAAATAACGATCGAGATAATCCTAAATCTGAAACCCCTTCAACACAAAAGAGCGATCGACCAGCAAAAACTTCTTCAAATATAAATAGCGATCCTAAAGTTGTCGATACTTTTGAAGAAGATGGAATTCGTCCGGTTATGGCAAACAACTATCAAATCGTAGATACCCTAAATGTAGATGGCGAGCGTCCGATTACTTCTCAACAATAGTTTGAGCCAAAAGGATCGACGATCTGTAACTCGCTCGGCTCGATAGCAATAAAAATGGCTAGCTTAGGGAGCATAGCCATTTTTACTAGACAGTTTTTACCTTATCTATGGACGAGCATCGATTAAATATCGAGATCGACTAAATTCAATTTAGGAGCATTAGTTTCAATAAACTCCCTTCTCGGTGCAACGCGATCGCCCATCAAAACAGTAAACATGCGATCGGCTTCGGCTGCATCTTCAATTTCAACTCGTTTGAGGGTGCGACTTTCAGGATTCATTGTCGTATCCCACAACTGTGTGGGCATCATTTCACCCAAACCTTTGAATCGCTGAATCGTATAATTAGCATTGGCAGGAAATTCAGCAATTTGTCTTTGCAATTCGCGTTCGCTATAGCAATAGTAATGATTGCGTCCTCTTTCTAATTTAAAAAGAGGAGGGCAAGCAATATAAATATAACCGCGATCGACTAATTCCCGTTGATAGCGATAGAAGAATGTCAGCAAAAGGGTTCTGATGTGAGCGCCATCAACATCAGCGTCAGTATTATGACATGCTAAGCCACCAGTACCGCAGACAAAGTTTTCATCTCCTTCTACAGAAAAATCGTAGACGTAGTCACCCACAAGATCGATTTCGTCATTGGAAATAACTTTTAAACCGATTAGATCGTCGCTAATCGTAACGCAGTCTAATGCTTTTCGATTGGGTTTAGCCAGATGTGCTTCCAGCTTGCTAGCATTAGCATGACACTTCCAAATCGATCGACATTGTTCGAGTTGTTCTTTTCCGCAAATCGTAATGGTGTAATAATGGTGTCGCGTTTGAATTGCTGCATTTAGAGCAGTAGAAGGTTGATGTTCGCTGGTACTAGCAATTACACCTAATTGTCCCAATAAATAAAGCAATCCATCTTTAAGCTTGCCAGAATTAGTTGTGAAAGAGAAATTAGATTCGGAAGTAGTGCCATCGCCCAAGAAATAACCTTCTAAAAATGCTAGTTGTAACTCTTCAGGAAGACTGAAAAGAATATCTGGCAATTGTTTTTCATGGGCAAGTTTAGCCAATCCCCAAGCTTGTAATAATCTTGCTGCTGCTACGCTATGAAAATAGAGTTTGATTCCATCACTATCTCGATCGCAATAACAACGCGCTGTTTCTCCAAAAACCTTTTCGATCGCTGCTATTATTTCGGGAATAAATCTTTCATCTTTCTTGCCCAAGTTGATACTGACTTGATGCTGACTTAAAGTACCTTCAGCAACGTACCATCCCAAGAACCACATTAATTCCTGAGTAATGGGCAAATAGCGATCGAAAGCTTTTTCGATATGTGCTTGAGGAACGATTTTTATTTCCTCGCCTAATTCTACTAACTCGCTAGGAGTAAAGTAACTTACTGGTTTATAGTTACTAACTGCCCGCCAACGTGCATTCTTACTGCTGTCATCTTGAGTAATTAGTGCATCAATTTTCGATGGCAGAGTTTCATAAACAATACTTTCGTTACCACCGATCGCGTCGAGATAGCGTAAGAAATCTGGTAAAGTCGGTCGATTGATTCCTCGTTCCCAATGACTTATAGTAATTGGTTGTTTGACACCACAGAAACTAGCAACTTCTTTTTGAGAAACACCAGCAACTTGACGTTGAGCGATCAATTGTTGCCAACTTTCTGTATGTAGTTGCACTCTCGGTTCGCTCAATAAATCTGGTCTTTCTACTTTAGCTAAAATTCTTGCTGCTGCGAGACGACGAACATCTTCCCCTTGCAAATACAGAGAATCAGTCAACCCTGCTTGATACAAAGTTTTGAGTAGATCGATTCTGGTAGGACTTTCTGAAGGACGAGGTAAACGACGAGTTGCTACTAAAAGATCGCCTGGTTTAATTTCATTTCCCTTTTTCAGTTTTACTTCTCCATTTTCATAGACAAAAACGCTATGAGAAGAAGTCACCTTAACAGAACGATTGTAGCGCGTCGTAATTTTATACATCGCCTCTTCATGTCCGTGACGAATTACGGCTTTGAGAGGACGAAAGCGAGTAGCATTAGTAACGGGATTGAAAGAAATAACTTGATATCTTTCCGTACTTCGTCGCCCTTCAACACAATCGTCGATAAATTTACCGATTTCTACAAATTCAGTTTTACCAGTATCATCCATCACTAGAGTAGGTTCGTCACCAGCAACACTCATAATTATGATACGGTGATAGCGCAACTGCGCTGAATCGAATTCTTCACCTTTGATACCCAAACCTAATGCCGTAATCAACGATTGAATTTCATTATTCTTGTAGATTTTGGAATCGTCTGTTTTTTCAATGTTGAGAATCTTACCTCTCAAAGGCAAAATTGCTTGAAATCGTCGATCGCGTCCCTGTTTCGCACTTCCACCGGCGCTATCGCCTTCAACGATATAGATTTCAGACTCCGAGGGATCTCTGGAACTACAATCGGCTAGTTTTCCTGGTAAGGGAGAAGACTCTAAAACCGATTTGCGACGTACCAATTCGCGGGCGTGACGGGCTGCTTCTGCGGCTTTGAATGCTTGTATTGCTTTATCAATAATGCAATCGCCAACACTAAGGTTAAATTCTAAATAATCGGTGAGTACTTCGTTAACCAGAGAGTCAACTACACCCCTTACTTCGGTATTACCTAGTTTTGTTTTAGTTTGACCTTCAAATTCTGGATTGGGTACTTTAACAGAAATAACCCCAGTCAAACCTTCGCGGACGTTTTCACCAGCAAGATTAGATTCGTTTTCTTTGATTTTATTGCGTTTGCGGGCAAAGTTATTCATTGTCCGCGTTAAAACTGCCTTTAATCCTTCTAAGTGAGTACCGCCGTCAATGGTACGAATGTTGTTGGCAAAACCGAGTAGAGTATCGCTGTAAGCATCAACGCACCACTGCAAGGCTACTTCTACTTGAACGTTGTTTTTTTCTCCCGAAACATAAATAATATCTTTGTGGAGTGCTTCTTTTTCCGCTGTCATGTAAGTTACGTACTCGCGGATACCACCTTCATAAATGTATGTTTCTATGTGTGGTTCTTCAGGACGAAGATCGCTAAAGGCAATTTTGACTCCCGCATTGAGATAGGCTAATTCTCGCAAGCGTCCAGATAAGGTAGCATAATCAAATTCAATGCCCCCTGTAAAGATATTGGTATCTGGTAAAAAAGTGACAGATGTTCCCGTGCGATCGCCATTCTCTTTATTGGGTTTAACTTCTAATTCGGTAACGGGAATTCCTCTTTCGTAACGCTGAGTGTGAACTTTTCGATCGCGCCAAACGGTGACTTCTACAAATTCAGACAAAGCATTAACTACAGAAATACCGACACCGTGTAACCCCCCTGAGACTTTATATCCACCATCCCCAAATTTTCCACCTGCACCCAGTTTAGTCATAACCGTTTCTAGTGCAGATGTTCCAGTTTTTGAGTGAATATCTGTAGGGATACCCCGCCCATCATCTGTAACGGTAACTGAACCATTGGCGTTAATATCTATTACTATGTCAGTGCAATATCCAGCCAGTGCCTCATCTATGGAATTATCTACTACTTCGTACACCAGATGATGTAATCCTCTTGGCCCTGTCGAACCAATATACATCCCTGGACGCATCCTTACGTGTTCAATGCCTTCGAGAACTTTAATTTGATCGGCACCGTAACTGCTAGTCATGCAAATTCTCCGAATAATGGCTTAGAGTCGGTCAATAATTCTTTTATAGCAAAATCCTCAAAAATTCTAACACAAAAGCTTTAAAGACGACTTTAATGCAATCTGAAAAGATTTTTTTCTATGGATTAAACCTATAAAATTTGTTGGCTCGATCGCTTCAAGACGATTGACTACAAAAATTTTACGTTGCATTCTAAAATATTGCTCGTACTTGAGTAAGCTAAGATTTTCAACGATCGCCGGGCGCGCTACTTGTCATCGAACTGATAGCTTATCCAATTAAAAGAGTCAAATACAATTTTTTTGGGGATCGAGTTTAGTACTATTGTTCTATTTTAGCATTGAATGGCTTGCTGTGACTTGAATTGACAATTTTTTGACAAATTATTTTAGCATTTCTGAAAAATGAAAATTTGTTTGGTAGTAATTTGTGGTGCGACGGCGACAGGAAAATCTGGAGTGGCGATCGAACTAGCACAACGTTTGAATTCAATTATTATTAGTGCAGATTCCCGTCAAGTTTATCGAGAGTTCGATATTGGTACGGCGAAACCTTCTTTAACAGAACAAAAATTAGTACCGCATTATTTAATCGATCTCTGCGATCCGACTGAGACTTTAACCCTGGCGCAATATCAAGAGTTAGCACAAAATATCATTCATAATTCTCCCCTGCCCACGGCGCTTTGTATTCGGACACAGGTTCCGAATCCGCGCCTCCTCAGCCCCTCTGCATTTTTAGTTGGCGGCACGGGATTGTATATCAAATCGATCGTCAAAGGATTAAAAATTCCTAGAGTATCGCCACAACCGGCTATGCGATCGCAGTTTGAAGCGATCGCTCAAAAGCAACTATATGATTGGTTAGTACAAGTAGATCCGATCGCCGCCAAAAAAATCCATCCTAACGATTCAGTGAGAACAATTCGAGCGCTAGAAGTATTTTATGTTACTGGCATTCCTATTTCCAAACAACAAGGTGAAAATCCTCCCAATTATCCGATTTTGCAAATTGGGTTAGATTGCGATATCGATCTTCTCGGCGATCGCATCACCAGACGCGCGCATCAAATGATTGAAATGGGATTGGTTACAGAGGTAGAAACTTTAACCAAAAAATATGGTGAGAATTTACCTTTGTTAGATACTTTAGGTTATGCAGAAATCAAGCAATATTTAGCTGGAGATATTTCTTTAGCTGAGGCGATCGATCTAACTATTTTACATACCCGTCAATTTGCCAAACGACAGCGCACTTGGTTTAAAGCATACCCCGAAATTGAATGGTTCGATGCTAATTCTGATGATTTGTTAGAAAACATCTGGCAAAAAATTCAAAATTTTCTTAAAGTTCATGGTTATTAATTATTCAACTCCCAAAGGGAGAAGGCAGGAGGCAGGAGGCGATCTGGTCAGTCGGTCGATTTGTCGGTGGGAAGGGAAAACCCTTCATTCTGCTTGCCGATCTATCCAACCTTGGGTCTGAGTCCCCCGCCTGTTGGCAAGGACGTTGCGGCGAACCTGCGTCACCGCTCGATCGTCAGTGGTTTGCGCGTATAGGGCGGATTCAATTGAACGCCCAGTGTCTTCAAACTTTGTATCCTACCCTTCAACTAAACCTTCTGCCGACTGACCAGATCGCCTTCTGCCTTCTTTTGAAACTATCGAGCGAGTGTTGTAGCAACTAGCAAAAAAATATTTTTCTTTTCATTTATAAATGCTCTCTTATACTTTTCGATCGCTTTTTGCTAGAGAGTTTAACTCTAATAAAACATTCTTAATTGCCTGAAAACCGAATAAAGATTCAAGTAACAAGCGATCGGCAACTTCAGCATGTTTTAAATTAGTTAACAAACCGATAATTTCTTCGGCAAAAGATTGAGGATCTCCAGCAATATTAAAATATGGCTTTAACTCGTCGGGTAAACCAGCCATTCCTTGCGGTTGAGAAACAATTGGTTTGCCAGCAAGTAACATTTCCAAAGACTTCATACTAACACCGCTTCCCGTTGCCACTGGATTGACTAAAATCTTGCCAGAATTGTAAATAGACATGGAAGAAGCTGGATTTATTTTTAAATCTACTCCTACTTCACTCCTGCATAACTCTTTAATTTTTGGGACGGCTTTCGAACCAGCAATTAGCAATTTTATTTCTGGAATTTCAGCACGAACAATTGGCAAAACTTGTTCGATCAACCAAGTTATTCCAGCCACATTATTGTCTATATAAAGATTGCCTAAAAAAACTAAATCGTAAAGCTCCTTTGGCGAGCAACTATCATAATTTGTTAGTAAGTTATTATCGCTAGCAAAATCAATAAAAGGAGGTAAGTAGCGCCCATTAGTATAACCATGTTTCTGCCAAAACTTCAGGTCATCTATGGAAATATCATAAAATAAAGTACTATTTTTTAAACTATTTTTTTCGTACTTTTCTAAATGAGAAACAGACAGAGTTCTTCTCAATTTATTTTTTAAATCTGTAGTCGAACTTCGCAAGCGATCGTAATATAAATGCTCGATATTGTGAGAACGACTAATCAAAGGTAAGTCTAAATTTTTAGCTAATAACGATGCGACTTCTGCGCCGTGAAGATAATCCAACCAAATCAAATCTGGATTAAAAGCACGAACTTCAGCAAATAGGCGATCTACTTCTTTTCCCCTGACAATTCGAGAAGTAACTTCTAATGGATAAGTAAACAAGTCGATAATTCGACGAGTTATTGCCAATAAAGAGTTGTCAAAAGCAATCAGATAAAGCGATTTAACATATTTGTGGATTTCAAGCAAATGTTCTGCTAATGGTCGATCTTTATGCCATGCGATTAATTGCAGTTCTACACCAAACTGAGCAAAGGCTTTAATTCGTCTCCATGCGTCTACTCTACCGCCATTGTCTGCTGGATAGGGTATTTCATGACATATCATAGTTATTTTCAATACGATAATAAACTCCCTTGTTTACTTATTTCTCAGTTTATGTTCTCCATAAATGAGGTTATTTATCTAGTTAACACTAAATTTAAATAAATACGGAAAAATTATCGAATAAGCTTCATTTTAAAAAATCTAACTATAGGTAGAGGACAAACGAACATCGCTCAAAAAGTGTTTGATTGATTAAACTTAAAAATAATATCGTAAAACGGGTATCTAAATTATGATTTTTAAATTTGCAATTGCAAAGCACGACTGAAAAAAGATCGCTTCCTCGATCGAATCTTTATTTTATTTCAACCTAAAACTTCGCGATCGAGTCGCTTTAAGTGGTAATTCGTAAATCATCAGTAGAAAATAAAGGCTCGTCGGTCGTTTTATTATTACCGCAACTCAAACAATAAAAAGGTTACATATAAGCAAATCATTGGTTAGTATCAACTAAAATTCATTTAAACTCTCGTCTTGAAAAAACTATGACCGATTTTGTTCTCGACGTTCGCAATCTGCAAGTTGAATTTCGCAGCGAAGAAAAACGCAACATCGCCGTTGACGGTATTAGTTTTCAATTAAAACCAGGACAAAAGTTAGGTATTGTGGGCGAATCGGGTTCGGGAAAATCGGTAACTTCTCTAGCAATAATGGGTTTGGTTGGCAATCCCGGTCAAATTACAGGAGGAGAAATTTGGTATCGCGATCGCAACGAAGCAAATGCAGTCGATCTCATCAAGGTCAGTGAAGAAAAGCGACGGAAATATCGCGGCGATCGCATCGCTATGATTTTTCAAGAACCGATGAGTGCTTTAAATCCCGTTTACAACATCGGTTTTCAAATTACCGAAGCAATTAGATTGCATCAAAAAGTATCCGATTCAGAAGCGAGGAGACAGGCGATCGCGCGCTTACAAGAAGTTAAATTACTCGATAGCGACGAACGACTCAGACAGAAATATATAGAAGAAATCAAAAAACAAGATAACCGTCAAAACGCTAGCGACAGCGAAATCGATCGCTATATCAACCAACAAAAACAAGCTATCCTCAAACGCTATCCTCACGAACTTTCTGGCGGACAACAGCAGCGGGTGACGATCGCTATGGCGATTTCTTGCAACCCCAAAATATTAGTAGCTGACGAACCGACTACAGCTTTGGACGTAACCGTACAAGCAAGCATTCTTAAATTATTACAAGAATTGTGCGGCAAGCGAGGAATGTCTCTAATTTTTATCACTCACGACTTGGGAGTAATCGCCGAATTAGTCGATACAGTAGCAGTTATGTATCGCGGTAAAATCGTCGAATCTGGTGCGATTAGAGATATTTTTACCAACCCCCAGCATCCCTACACCAAAGGTTTGCTTGCTTGTCGTCCTCGCCTCGATCGACATTTGCTCACCTTACCGACTATCTCCGACTTTATGGATGTCTCATCTGATGCGTCGGGAGAATTGGTTATTAAAGAAAAAAACGATCTCATTTCCGAAGAAAAACAAATCGAAATTACCCTTGCCGATCGAGAAGCTAGATTATCCCAATTATTAGCCGATCGACCTTTAATTTCCATCAAAAATCTTCACGTCGGTTTTCCACAGAAAAAAAGGTTTGGACTCGATCGCTCGTACTTTATGGCAGTAAATGACGTTTCTTTTGACGTTTATCCAGGAGAAACCCTAGGTTTAGTCGGCGAATCTGGTTGTGGTAAGTCTACCCTAGCTCGAACTATACTACGCTTAGTACCTTCCCTACAAGGCGAGATAATTTTTCGGGGTGAAAATATTGCTTCTTTAAAAACGGGTGACAAAAAGTTACGCAATCTGCGTCGAGAAATGCAAATTGTTTTTCAAAATCCCTACAATTCTCTCAATCCTCGTATGACTGTAGGTAGGGCGATCGTAGAACCGATGGTCGTCCACAATACAGGAGGAAACGGTCAAAAAAGACAGGAAAGAGTTGCCTATTTGCTCGATCGCGTCGGTTTAAATCCTAATTTGATAAATCGCTATCCTCACGAATTTTCAGGCGGACAGCGTCAAAGAATTTGCATTGCTAGGGCGTTAGCACTCAACCCTCAGTTTATCATTTGCGACGAATCAGTATCAGCACTCGATGTTTCCGTACAAGCGCAAGTATTGAATTTATTAAAAGAATTGCAACAAGAATTCGGTTTGACCTATATTTTTATCTCTCACGACTTGAGTGTCGTCAAATTCATGAGCGATCGCATCATGGTCATGAATCAAGGAAAGATCGAAGAACTAGATGCCGCTGAAAAAGTCTATCGATCGCCCCAAAAAGAATATACCCGTCAGTTGATTGCTTCGATTCCAAAAGGAGAAATAGGGGATAGGGAGTAATGAGTAATGAGTAATGAGTAATGAGTAATGAGTAATGAGTAATGAGTAATGAGTAATAAGTAATAAGTAATGAGTAATGAATTTTGTACTTCTAACTTCTGACTTCTGACTTCTGACTTTGCCCAATGCCCATTGCCCAATGCCCATTGCCCAATGCCCGATGCCCGATGCCCTATTCCCTATCTAATATTACCCATCCAAATCGCCTTCCATAATTGTCGCGATCGCGTCTTTAGTATTGTTTTGGAACTCTTTAATATTTACAGAACTAAGGATAAAAACTGCCAAAATCATCCCCAAAGCTTGTAAACAAAAAACTAAACTATATGCCATCACAGGTGCGGGAAAAATAGTCTTACCTATATTTAAAACTGCCCCACCTAAAACAGTAGCTAATCCCCTCGACATTGCCTGTGCCAATCCCCAAGCACCGATAAAAGTACCAGCCGTTTCTGCCGCCGTTAAATCTAACATTAAATTGGTAGCACCTGCGGTAATTGCACCAGAAGATAAACCAAACAAAAACAAGCCAGCTTTTAACAATCCAGCATTGCTAGCAAAACCAGACAGCATAATTAAACCAAAACAGATCGCCGCAGCAAAACATCCAAACTTAATCGTTTTTTTCTTACCCAAACGAGGTAAAAGCAAAAATCCACTCGAACCAATACCAATTAGCGTACCAGTACCAAAAGGAATGTTAAGCCTAGTAGTTTCCGCGATCGACATGTTAAAAACTTCGCCGCCATAAGGTTCGAGTACTGCATCCTGCATGAAAATACTCAAAGTTAACACCAACAAAAAACTAAAAAATATCCCAGTTTGACGGCTTGATAAAAGAACTTTTAATGCTTTACTCAAAGTAATTTTATCTTCCCTATTTGCAGCGATCGAACGAGTACTGTAACGAGAATATTTTTTTTCAAT
>JBOFLQ010000245.1:0-14287 GCA_051657945.1 Xenococcaceae cyanobacterium
CGAATTATCCGACGAACAGTTAGATGAAGTTGCAGGCGGTCGAGGATATTACAGCGGCGGCGGCGGCCGTGGTGGTCGCAGAAACATTAATGTCAACCAAAACAGCAACGCTGTTGCTTTCGGTGGCAATGCTAACAGCAGTAACAATGCAAGAATTTTCTAACTAATTCAAACACATTACCTACCAAAGTCTCTTAGTGGCGAAATAAATTTGCTTGGGGCTGACTATGAAGGTTTCCTCCATAGTTTAAACGCCCCGCCACTATAAGGGACATACAAAAATAAAGGAAGTTAAATAACTACCATGCTAAAACAATTCAATGTTATTAATGTCGGTGTTGAATTATCATCCGATGAATTAGATGGAATCGCTGGCGGTTCGTATGTATCCATGTCCACCAGTAGCGACGATGGCTCTTCTATCTTATCGAGTAGTAGTAGTGGCGATAGCTCTTATGTATCCATGTCGTCTAACGGCGACTCAGACTCTTATGTAACTTTGGGCAACGGTAAAGGATACAAAACATATAAATTATCTCCTAAAAAGCCCAAATCTAAGAAAAAATAAATCTTTTAAGGCCAAGTCTAGCCGATAAGTGTTTACCTCCTCAAAGCAAATTGTTTGTAGTTGTTGTTTGAAAAGGTCGATCGATTAATTTTTTAGTCGATCGACCTTTTTTTTTGCCTAATTAAATCTGGCGAAGATGTTTGTGCGCCAAGTCGGGCAATTTTAATCTTGAAAATAAATCGATCGATCTTTATATTTCTATTGCCTATTGCCCGTTCCCTGTTGCCTTTCTTCACCAATAAATTTAATGAAAATCTAATTACTTATTTGAGATGTAGTAAAAAATATTAGAAAGCTATTTATATAACTAAAGCATTACTTTAGTCTGAGTAGGCTTCACTATTTCGTCTGGGCTAGACTCATGACATTTAACACATATGCTAAAGAATTGAAAATTACTAATATAAAGACAGTTGCGATGGCAACCGAAACAAACCAACCAATCCGATCGGGGCGTTTGATTCAACCATGCTGGATGCAACTCAAACAAATAACTAATCAAAAACAAAGGAAGATCTAATTATGAGTGACGAAAAAATTAAGTCCAATCGTAAAGCGATCGAATTATCCGATGAACAAACCAACTCCAATAGTAAAGCGATCGAACTATCGGATGAGCAATTAGATGGAATTGCTGGCGGTGTCGCCGATCGCCGTGGCCGCCGCCCAGGCGATCGCGGAAGAATAGGAAGATGGTAATCGCTTACTAGTTTCTCTTAGCTCTCTTCAGCATTAAAACGTTTAGTTTTAATAACTGTTTATTCTTGCTGAAAATAAGTGCGCCAGTAGGATGGGCTTCGGCTCATCTTACTAAAAACAATCGCCAAAATTTACTCAAACTAACTTAGACAACATCACTTACCAAAAACATAAAGGAAGATCTAATAAAAAGCCTAAATTTAAAAAATAAATTTTCTAAGCAAAGTCTAGCCGATAAGCTTTTATCTCATCAAAGCAAATTGTTTGTAGTTGTTGTTTGGAAAGGTCGATCGACTAATTTTTTAGTCACTCGATCTTTTTTTTGCCCAATTGAATTTGGCGAAGATGTTTGTACGCCACAGAAGGCAAATTTAATCTTGACTCCCGAGTCGATCGATAAATGCTTATTTATTTGGGATGTAACAAAAAGAATCACTTAGCTACTCAATTTCACCTTAGTCGTAAGTGTATATACTTAAAACATGACTAATGTCAATTAGAGATGCGATCGCGACTACGGTTAGAAACAATCCGATCGAGAGCATTAGATTGCTCATTTTCTTTAATAAGCGGTAATTTAACTGTAAAAGTCGTTCCTTTGCCCTCACCTTCACTGAAAACAAAAATTTCACCATTGTGAAGTTCCACTAAATGACGAACTATAGTCAAGCCTAACCCTAACCCCCCATGCCTACGGGTTGTAGAACTATCTGCTTGATAAAAGCGATCGAAAACGTAAGGTAAAAAATCGAGTGCAATACCAATTCCCGTGTCGATTACCTCGATCCAAACGTAGGATTCGATCGCGCTACCACCTAAATTACTATCGACCTCAACTCTTTCTGATATTCGTACCTCAACTTTCCCCCCATCTGGGGTAAATTTAATAGCATTGGAAAGCAAATTCCAAACAATTTGTTGTAGCCGTTGTAAGTCGCCAGAAATTGTCATTTCTGCTCGCTCGAATCCAGTTTCTAGTTGAATTGCTTTAGCTTCTGCTTGCAAGCGTACTGTCTCTAATACTGCTTTAGTTAAATCGATTAGATTGATGGGTTGAGCGCACAGCTTGAGCTTGCCTCGAATTATATGAGAAACATCTAATATATCTTCAATTAATTGCGTCTGAGATTTAGCGTTGCGTAAAATTGTTTCTAAGGCACGGGTTTTAGTTGCTTCATCTAAATTTTTGGTTAATAACATTTGCGACCAACCGAAAATAGCGTTGAGAGGAGTACGAAGTTCGTGCGAGACAATCGATAAAAATTCGTCTTTCAGGCGGTTGGCTTCCTCAGCTTCCTCTCTTGCTGCTTGTTCGCGGATAGTTTGCTCGCGTAACATTTGTGTTAATTTGCTTTGGGTAATGTCTTCCATGGTGCCGACATGACCTAAAAATTCACCTCGATCGCTAAACAAGGGAGAAGTTTGAACGATAACCCAGCTTATATTTCCATCGAGTACCAATAAGCGAAATTCGTCTTTATACGGCTGTTTTTGGTGGAGACAACGCCACCATTCGGCAAATACGCGGTCTTTATCGTCGGGATGAAGGTATTTTTCCCAATAAGTTTCCAAACTCTCCTCGATCGGCAAGCCAAAAATCGAATGAAAGCTGGGATTGGTATAGCTACAGCGTCCGTTGAGATCGATTAAAAAAATACCAATGGGAGCGCAATTACTCAGAGAACGAAATCTTTCCTCACTTTGTTTTAATTCAATATTAATTGCAGCAAGTTCGGCTGCTTGTCTCTTAATTTCAGCATTTTTGTGGAACAAATCGACAAATACCGCTACCTTAGAACCGAGAATAACTGGATCGATCGGTTTGAGTAAATAATCTACTGCGCCTAATTCGTAGCCTTTAAAAACAAAAGATTCGCTGGTACTGAAGGCGGTAATAAAAATAATTGGTGTAGTGCGCGATCGCTCTCGTTGTCGAATTAGAGAGGCTGTTTCAAAACCATCCATCTTCGGCATTTGTACGTCTAATAAGATGACGGCAAAATCTTGATGTAATAATTGTCTTAAGGCTTGTTCTCCCGAATCAGCTCTTACTAAATTGCGATCGGGACTAGCTAATATTGCTTCGAGGGCAAGGAGATTTTCAGAGCGATCGTCTACTAAAAGGATGTTGGCTTTTGGTGTGGATTTCATAGTGATTTATAGTCGGAGTCAGGAGTCAGTAGGGGCAAATCGCCCGTACAGAAGTCAGGAGTCAGGAATCGGTACATAAATTAACTAGGTAAGAAGTAATTTCTGAGAGTGGTAAAATTTTGGCGATAGGTACTGCGGCAATTGCTGCATCTGGCATGATGCGACTAATAGCCGTGGCAGGCTCTTGGACGATCGCTACCCCGCCGTTAGCTTCAATTTTTGCCAATCCTCGCGCACCATCAGGACTAGAACCCGTTAGAATTATGCCAATAACTTGTTTGCCATAGGCATCGGCGGCGGTTTCAAACAGAACGTCAATTGAGGGACGAGCGTAGGCAACAGGAGCTTCGGTTGAGAGGGCAAAATGGCCCGAATCTACCAGCAAGTGATAATCTGCGGGAGCTAAGTAAACTTTTCCTGTCCTAATTGGCTGTTTATCTCGTATTTCCATCACGGGCAATAAACTATACTGTTGCAAGAAATCGGTTAATTCACCATCAGAAGATTTGTGACGATGTTGAACGATCGCGATCGCGATCGGTAAATTGGCAGGTAAACCTGAAAAGATTACCTCTAGCGCTTGTAATCCTCCGTAAGATACGCCGATCGTTGCTATCTTAAATTTCATCAAGCGATTCTCCTAAATAAATTTTCTCGCTCGATTACTGTTTCGTAACAGTTTTCATAAGGCGTACCCAACAAAGATTCTTGTTTGCCCAATCCCAAAACCCCAAATATTGTCAAACTTTCGTACAAAAGTTTATGGACTCGATCTTGCAGTGTAGAGTTAAAGTAAATTAAAACGTTGCGACACAGAATTACATTAAATTCATTAAAAGATGCATCTGTGACTAAGTTATGCACGGCAAAAATCGCGTTTTGTTTTAAAAACGACTGAAAAATAGCGCCATCGTAGTCAGCAGTATAATATTTGGAAAAATCTTTTTTACCGCCTGCTAGTTGATATAGTTGGGTATACTCCTGCATCGATCTCAGGGGAAATATACCAGCTTTTGCTTTGCGTAATACTGCCTCATTCATATCGGTGGCGTAAATGCGACAGCGATCGTACAATCCTTCTTCCCAAAGCAAAATTGCCATTGAATAAACTTCTTCTCCCGTCGAACATCCAGCGTGCCAAATGCGAATAAAAGGATATGTACGCAGTAGGGGAACGACTTTATTCCTAAAAGCAAGATAGAAAGAAGGATCGCGAAACATGGAGGTGACATTGACGGAAAGCCCTAACAAAAAACGCTCCATACAAGCTCGATCGTGCAGAATTTTATCCTGAAGGCTAGAGATACTAGTTAGTTTTTCAGCCAAAACTGCATTCATAATGCGACGTTTGAGAGAAGCCATGGCATAGTTACGAAAATCGAAGCCGTAATAGCGATATACTCCTTCCAAAAGTAGTTGTATTTCGAGATCTTCAAGTTCGTTAGCGTGTGTGGGAGACATTTAAACGAAGTAGAAACTGATTAATGAGTAATGAGTAATGAGCAATGAGTAATGAGTTTTAATCTTGTTTTAACTTGTTAATAGTTGAAGTTAAAATCTTAATTATTCTTGCTACTTCTTCCTGCATTGCTGAAAATTTATGCTCGGAAATAAGCTCAGACTTAATCATGATTTTTATCCAATATTGCGTCTCACTTGCTTCTTTTAAAGCTATAGAATATTTAGAGATAAAATCATTTCTCGATTGAGCATAAACCGCTTCAGCATATGCGAAGCGGTATCCTTTAGGACAATTTGCACCAATAGAAGTTCCACTCCTAAGAAATTGTTTTGATAGTACTTTGCCAGCATCATCGAAGTTCCTTTTATTTAATTCTGCGTAGGCTTTAATTACTCGGATAGCAAAATCCTCTGTTCTTTGTTGAATGGTAATGTTAGAGTCAAACATTTCAAGTAATGAGTAATAAGTACGTAGTATAAAAGTTTTTAGTAAAACCGATAACTTAAAAATAACTGGCTGTTCACTCATTACTCATTACTCATTACTTATGAGTCACTCATTACTCATTACTCTTTCCCTATGAATCGTACAACCAGACACGTAAGAGTGATAGCAATTGCTGGTTATCGATCGGTTTGGTAATGTAATCTGATGCTCCTGCTTCGATACATTTTTCTCGATCGCCTTTCATGGCTTTAGCAGTAAGGGCAATTATGGGTAGAGATTTGAATTGGCTATAAGCGCGAATGTTACGCATGGTTTCGAAGCCGTCCATCTCTGGCATCATGATGTCCATGAGGACGATGTTGATGCTAGGGTTATTTTGCAGCACGGCTATACCGTCTCTCCCATTTTCGGCGTATAAAATCTGCATTTGATAAGTCTCTAATAAACTAGTAAGAGCAAAAATATTCCGCACGTCATCATCGACAATCAAAACTTGTTTGTTGGCTAAAACTGAATCGTTTTGTTGAGATCTCTCCAACATTTTCAGTTGGGAAGGCGGTAAATTGGCTTGTACTCGATGTAGAAACAGCGCTGTTTCGTCTAACAAACGTTCTGGCGAGCGAACATCTTTGATGACTATTGCTTCGGAAATGCGACGCAGTTGGGTTTCTTCTTGCGGGGTTAATTCCTTTCCCGTATAGACGACAATTGGCAAGTGATTCGAGTTCGATCGCCCTTTAATTTGCTCGATTAGCTCGAAACCGCTCATATCGGGTAGCCCTAAATCCAATACCAGGCAATCAAATTGTTGGGATGCGATCGCTTCGATCGCCTCCGCACCCGTACCGACTGCCGTACTGGCAACGTCGCTGTTGCCGATCAGTTCGACAATGCTTTGGCGTTGAATTTCGTCGTCTTCGACGATTAATAAATTTTTAAGCGGACGTTCGATAAATGCTTTAATCTGCTTTAAGGCTTCACAAAGCGCTTCGCTATCGATCGGTTTTTGCAGGTAGGCGATCGCGCCCTGTTGTAAACCTCGCTGTCTTCCTTCTTCAACCGTGATGATATGAATAGGAATGTGACGGGTATTGGGATCGTGTTTGAGGCGATCGAGTATCGTCCAACCATCCATAACGGGCAGACGAATATCCAGTACGATCGCGGCAGGTTGAAATTCTCGCGCCATTGCCAAACCTGCATCCCCACGGTTTGCCACGATTACTTTAAAATCTTGCTCTCGTGCCATGTCTAGTAAGATTCGAGCAAAGTTGAGATCGTCTTCGATAACTAATAGAGTACGATCGCCCTTTTGGATTATTTCTCTGTCATCTTCGATCGCTTTTTCACTCAGTAGCAGCAATCGCTCGTTTTCTGTTGGAGACTGACTATCTTGAGTCGAGCGCCAATTTTCAGTCAAAGTGCGCTCTCTAAGGTTGTTACGATGGGAAACGCGATCGCGTTCGCGCAGCGTGGACGAAGTCCAATCGCCTCTGGAAAAATCATCATTTGGAGAAGTGTAATTATTTAAATAGTACTGGGGTAAGTAAAGCGTAAAAGTACTACCTTTGCCGATTTCGCTAACCAAGCGAATTTCTCCACCCAACAAACGGGCAATTTCTCGGCTAATCGACAAGCCCAAACCCGTACCGCCGTATTTGCGGCTGGTGGTGCTATCTGCTTGTTGAAACACCTCAAAAACGATCTGTTGTTTATCGCGGGCAATACCTATCCCCGTATCGCTTACCGCAAATGCAATTACTGATTCGGCGCGGTTGAGAATAGTTTCTGTCGAACTCCAACCCTCAGTTACCACCGCTACATTTAAACTGACGTAACCTCGTTCGGTAAATTTAAAAGCGTTTGAGAGTAGGTTTTTAATTATTTGCTGTAGCCTTTTGGCATCGGTATAAATGGCGCGGGGTAAGCGAGTGTCAAAGTGAAGGCGAAAATCTAATTTGCGTTCTTGGGCGATTTGTCGAAAAGAGCGATCGATGTAATTTTCTAACTCGCCGAACAAAGTTTCTTGAATTTCTACCGATACTTTGCCCGACTCAATTTTTGCCAAGTCGAGAATATCGTTAATCAGTGCCAACAGATCGTTACCAGCAGCATAAATAGTATTGGCGTATTCTACTTGTTTTTCCGTCAGGTTATTGTCGCTATTATCTGCCAGCAAACGCGCCAAAATCAGCAAACTATTGAGTGGTGTCCGCAATTCGTGGGACATATTGGCTAAAAACTGAGACTTGTATTTAGAAGTTGTTGACAGTTGTTCGGCTTTGTCTTCTACAGCTTGACGGGCTTGCTCGATTTCCTGATTTTTGCGTTCTACTTCTCGATTTTGTAAAGACAGCAGTTCGGCTTTTTCTTCCAATTCTTCGTTAGTTTGCTGCAACTGTTCTTGTTGGCGCTTGAGCAATTCTTCGGACGATCGCAGCGATTGTGCTTGTTGTTCTAAGCGTTGGTTGGTTTCGGTCAATTCTTTCTGCTGAGTTTGCAATTCTTCTGCTAGAGATTGGGATTGCTTGAGCAATTCCTCTGTTCGCATACTGGCAGCAATTGTATTGAGAACGATCGCGATACTTTCTGTGAGTTGATCTAAGAAAGAAAGGTGATTTTCGTTGAAGTGATAAAAAGATGCCAGTTCGATTACTGCGGTTACCTGTCCCTCGAATAACACGGGTAAAACGACCACATTTAAAGGCGTAGCTTCACCCAAACCAGAGCTAATTTTAATATAGTCACTGGGAACTTGAGTGAGCAGAATTCGCTCTTTTTCTAAGGCACATTGACCGACTAACCCTTCACCCAAAAAGAAACGGTTGGATAAATTCTTGCGTTCGGTGTAGGCATAAGAACCGATCAGCTTTAAGTAGGACGAACGATTTTCTCCCACTTCCATCAGGTAAAACAAACCTTGTTGGGCAGAAACTAAAGGTGCTAACTCTTTTAAAATTAACTTGGTAACATTCTCCAGTTCTCTTTGCCCCTGTAACATGCGGGTAAATTTCGCCAAATTGGTTTTCAACCAGTCTTGCTCGGTATTTTTCTGCGTCGTCTCCCGTAGGTTAGCAATCATCTGATTGATATTGTCTTTGAGCGCAGCAACTTCGCCTTGAGCTTCTACTGCAACCTTTCGCGTTAAATCTCCTGTAGTAACCGCAGTTGCTACTTCCGCGATCGCCCTGACTTGGGTGGTTAAATTTGCTGCTAATTCGTTAACATTATCGGTTAGAGCGCGCCAAGTACCCGAAGCACCTGGAACTTTTGCTTGTCCGCCTAGTTTGCCTTCGATTCCTACTTCTCGCGCCACAGTAGTTACTTGTTCGGCGAAAGTTGCTAGGGTATCGATCATTTCGTTAATCGTTTCAGCAAGGGTTTCAATTTCTCCTTTGGCATCTAACATCAGCTTGCGTTTTAAATTACCGTTAGCAACCGCCGTTACTACTCTGGCAATGCCTCGCACCTGTGCTGTTAAATTACCAGCCATCGAATTGACATTATCGGTTAAATCCTTCCAAATTCCCGCCACCCCAATTACTTGGGCTTGTCCGCCCAATTTGCCTTCAGTTCCTACTTCGCGAGCTACCCTAGTTACTTCTGAAGCAAAAGAATTGAGTCGATCGACCATGGTATTGATGGTGTTTTTTAACTCTAAAATCTCTCCTTTGACATTTACGGTGATTTGTTTGGAAAGATCGCCACTAGCGATCGCCGTTGCTACTTCGGCAATGTTTCTTACTTGTGCTGTCAGATTGCCCGACATGAGATTGACATTATCGGTCAAATCTGCCCAAGTTCCAGCAACTCCTCTAACGTAAGCTTGTACCCCTAGTTTTCCTTCCGTACCTACTTCGCGAGCAACCTTAGTTACTTCCGAAGCAAAAGAATTGAGCCGATCGACCATGGTATTAATGGTATTTTTTAACTCTAAAATCTCTCCCTTAACATCTACAGTAATTTTTTTGGAAAGATCGCCATTTGCCACTGCGGTGGTTACTTCGGCAATATTTCTTACCTGTGCGGTCAAACTACCCGCCATAAAATTGACGCTGTCGGTTAAATCCTTCCACGTTCCCGCTACCCCTGGAACGATCGCCTGACCGCCTAATTTACCTTCCGCGCCTACTTCTCGCGCTACTCTAGTTACTTCAGAAGCAAAAGAATTGAGTCGATCGACCATGGTATCGATCGTATTTTTTAACTGTAAAAATTCTCCTTTAACATCCACTGTAATTTTTTTGGAGAGATCGCCATTAGCTACGGCGGTAGTTACTTCGGCAATGTTTCTTACCTGTGCTGTCAAATTACCTGCCATTGAATTGACGCTATCGGTGAGATCTTTCCACGTTCCCGCCACACCCCGAACATCCGCCTGTACTCCTAGCTTTCCTTCCGTACCGACTTCGCGCGCTACCCTAGTTACTTCCGAGGCAAATGAGTTAAGGCGATCGACCATAGTATTAATGGTGTTTTTTAATTCTAAAATCTCACCCTTAACATCCACGGTAATTTTTTTGGAGAGATCGCCATTCGCTACTGCGGTAGTTACTTCGGCAATGTTGCGTACTTGGGTGGTAAGATTGCCTGCCATTGAATTGACATTATCGGTTAAATCTTTCCACGTACCCGCTACCCCTGGAACTTCTGCCTGTACGCCTAACTTTCCTTCTGTACCGACTTCGCGAGCTACCCGCGTTACTTCCGAAGCAAAAGAATTGAGCTGCGCCACCATTGTATTTACTGTATGGGCAGTTTGCAGGAATTCACCTTGCAGAGATCTACCTTGAATTTCCGTAGCAATAGTTTGAGATAGATCGCCATTAACTACCGCCCGAATTACACGCGCAGTCTCGGCTGTAGGATCGCTCAAGTCTCCAATTAAGTTGTTAACCGATTCGATCGAATTTCGCCAAGCACCTTTAACACTGATAAGCGAAGCCCGTTCGTAGATTTTTCCTTCTTTCCCGACAACGTTACTAACGCGCTCTAGTTCGGTTGTCATGCGCTCGTTCATCTCAATAATGTCATTGAGAGTGTCTACAATTTTTTCTGCTATGCCAGTGTTGTCTGTTGACATTCTCACCGAAAAGTTGCCTTTTTTGACTTCGGTGAGAGTTCTTAAAAGTTGTTTTAAGTCGAGGTTATCTGTATCGTTAATTACCTGCGCGTTTGTTGACATAGCTTACTTTTGTAGATGATTCTATTCGGGCGTTAATAAAAATAATACTTAAGTATTATAAAAAGGAGTTTTGCCAGGATTATCTACTCAAAGCAGTTCAGCTTGCATCTATCTTTTGTATGAATTTCGATCGGCATTTAGCATTATTTTTTCAGAATATCCAACGCCATCGCCTTAAAAGGTTTACCGAAAATTTGGGTTGAAAGCCCCGCACTTTTAGGGCGGCTTTTTTCTAGATCTATGCTAAGATAGTTTACGTCAAATAAAACGACGTAACTATGCTGGTATTTGAAGCAAAACTTGAGGGATTGAAAGAGCAGTATGGCAAGCTTGATGAAGCTATTCGTACTGCTCGTTTTGTCCGCAATTCTTGCCTGAGATACTGGATGGATAACCGCTCTAGGATCGGACGATACGATTTGAGTGCATATTGTGCTGTTTTGGGGAAAGAATTTGCTTGGGCAAATAAACTCAACTCTCAAGCCAGACAAGCATCTGCCGAGAGAGCTTGGTCGGCAATTGCCAGATTTTTTGCGGCGCGCCAAGGCAATTCCGAGGCGACCTCGGAATTGACGCGCCTTGATAACTGCAAGAAGAATAAACCAGGCAAGAAAGGATATCCAAAATTCAAAAAGGAACAGACACATGGTACAGTCGAGTACAAGACTACAGGCTGGAAACTTTCTGAGTGTCGTAGATACATCACTTTCAGCGATGGTTTTGAAGCGGGAACCTTTAAGATGTGGGGAACCCGCGACTTGCATTTCTATCAATTGAAACAATACAAACGAGTACGAGTAGTACGTCGCGCAGATGGCTACTACGTGCAATTTTGTATCGACCAAGAACGATTGGAAAAAAGAGAGCCGACATCGAAAACCATTGGGTTGGATGTTGGGCTCACGAGTTTTTATACTGACAGTGATGGACAAACGATTGAAAACCCAAGACATCTCAGAAAGAGTGAAAAGTCTTTGAAGCGCCTTTCTCGTTGTATGTCCAAAACGAAGTGCGGCTCTAAAAACCGAGCTAAGTTTAGAAATAAACTGGCAAGAAAACACCTCAAAGTAAGTAGGCAGCGTAAAGATTTTGCTGTGAAGTTGGCAAGATGCGTAGTCCAGTCTAACGACTTGGTAGCCTATGAGGATTTGAAGGTGCGTAACATGGTAAGGCGCGTCAATTCGGAGGTCGCCTCCGAATTGCCTTGGCGCGCCGTCAGAAATCGACATCTGGCTAAATCTATATCTGATGCCGCTTGGACAGCTTTTCGTACTTGGGTTGAGTATTTTGGAAAAGTGTTTGGTGTGGTCACGGTTGCTGTGCCACCTCACTACACTAGTCAAAATTGCTCCAACTGTGGGAAAGCTGTCAAAAAAGCTCTTAGTGTCAGGACTCATGTTTGTCAACATTGTGGACACACACAAGATAGAGATTGGAATGCTGCGATAAACATCTTAGAGAAAGGATTGCGTACTGTAGGGCATACAGTAACGTCTAGTCTTGAATTAGAAAACGCCTCTGGAGACATCGACCTCTGCTTTGGTGGGGAAACTCCTCAAAGTAAGCCGAGTCGCGGAAAGAGGAAGCCCAAGCAGTGATGTTTGGAATCCGCGTTCCGAAAGAGTCGCGGAGGATGTCAAATATTGTGGTGCTGTCTCTGGGAAACAACTGCGGTAGCTGAAATTCGTCAACAGGCTCAAACACTAGCGCAAGCATTGCTCAGTCTTCAGACACCATCAGTTCGATCGGACTCAAAGAACTAATACAAACAAAATAAATAATTCCCGCCCCCAAAAGCGTTACAGTTAAACTGAAAAGTATTACCCAGCGATCGGGCGGTTCGTAACTATCTTCTTCTATATCGCGGCGGACAAAAAAGTAGTGTCCAGTTGACAGCAGCACAGTTACCAAACCAACCACAGAGAAAAGCAAACCCAACTTCCAGCCATAACCAGGACGAGGAAGCATAGGTGGATGAAAAGCACGAAGGCGCAAAATTACAACACCAAAACCCATCAAGGAAATCGCCGTTCGCATCCAAGCCAAATATGTACGTTCGTTCGCTAAATGATCTCGTATCCGCGACGAATTATATACCTTTGGTTTTTCTCGATCTGTTTCTGTTTTAAATTTCATAGTGCCAAAAGGGTTGTTCTTTCTGCACGAGAATAGAAGAGCGATCGAAGCGTTTAATTGCACCTCCAGTCTCCAATTGTCTGAGCGATCGCGTTACCGTGACTCTGGTAATACCAAGGATTTCTGCAATTTCTTGATGGGTTAAATTCAGTTCGATTAGTTGTCCTCGATCGACTTGGCGACCAAATTTTTTAGCAACCCAAGTTAGAAATTTAAATACAGAAGCTTCAACAGGACGATGAGAAAGAATTTCTAAAAATTCCTGAAGTTGCTGAACATGCAAAATCAAAGCTTCATCAAGCTTGGGATACTCACATAAAGAAATGGAAGTTACTTCTGTTGGTGTCAGACATTCGATGAAATAAGGATCTGTCTTCGATAGCATCCCAGAAACAATATCTCCCGTTCCCCATAATCCCAGAGTAACGATCGTTCCATCTTCAAGCAACGTCAAAGTACGAACAATTCCAGACTCAATTTGCCACAAGTAATCTCGTCTAAAAGGAAGTCGATCGCGGCGTTTGAATTGACGTGACTTCCAGTTAATAGAATCAGTCGATACAAGCTTAAATACATTCATTTCAAGAAGCTTATTCAAAAAAAAATGAGCGATTTTTAAATCCTTGTCCAACACCTACACTATTGCTTGTTGCCTGTTCCCTGTTACTTTTAAAATTTAAATGTATGGTAATTGTATCACAATACAATTGAAATACAAAATTTATGGTGATTCAAAAAATTATCGACTTGGCAATTTGCTCGACTAGAAACAGCCCCGCCACCGAATTTCCTCGCTTGTCTAGAGGAGGACTATAACAGGCGATCGCGCCTTGATTCGGTACGAGTGACAAAACTGCACCACTAACCCCAGATTTAGTGGGAAATCCTACTCGATCGAAAAACTGTTTTGAGGCTTGATAAAGTCCACAATTCGTCATTATCTCTCGAACGATTTGACAGTGTTTTGTTAGCAAAGTAGGAGAATACCCAAGTAACAACAACCCCAAACGAGCGAGATCGATAATTGTGCCAGAAAGACAACAGATATGATTGTAGGTATCTAAAGCTAGATCTGCATTCTCGATCTGTCCTCGAATCTCTAATTCTTTGGCGATCGCCTGATTGTTGGGATTAGTCTTAGATTGCACCGATCGCAACATTGACTCGCTCAAAAATAACTGGCAATTTCCCAAAGAATTTAACCAAAGACATAGATTTTCGCAACGAGAGACTGAATCTCGATCGGGAAGTAAAGACGCTAGGGCGATCGCACCGCTATTAAGCATGGGATTTCTGGGAAATCCATCATCTTCAATAAGTTGAGGCAGAGAATTAAACGGATAGTCAGAAAATTCACCTCCAACTCTCTCAAAGACAAATTCCTCTCCAAAATGAGACAACATATAAAGGAGAAGAAATGGTTTAACCAAGCTCATCAAAGCAAAAGTCAAACTCAAGTTTCCATAAGAAAATATCTCACCCTCTAAACCAAGAATTTGCACGACTAAGTCATTAGAATTGGCAGCTTGTAGTAGAGGAATATAATCGGCAGGTTGACCACTCTGTGCTTCTTGAGACGCTCGATCGAGCCAACGATGCAATTGTCCTCGATCTAAATTAGCGAGTCGATTCATCTAAA
>JBOFLQ010000246.1:0-34084 GCA_051657945.1 Xenococcaceae cyanobacterium
TCATACTGGTTTTGTTCTCCTTCTAGTTTGCTTTCGTAGATAATCATTTTTATCGTTTTAGTCTACGATAAGATTATAACCTAAGTTTTTTAAAGTCGCACTCTTATGGGCGAGGCTTTAAACCCAAAATTTTCGGTAATATTGTCTCTTTTACATACACAAAGTTCGCGATGATCCGACCAATCACGCCCGATGACACAGTTGCGCTAATTAACTTAGCAAACTCTATTGAACTTTTTTCGTCCGACGAACTTGAAGAGTTGCGTCAGATGTTGACTGATTCGTCGAGCAAAAATGGCGACACACATTCATTTTGGATTACAGACGACGATGACGGGTTGGTGGGATTAGCCTACTGCGAACCAGAACGAATGACCAACGGGACATGGAATTTGCAATTGATTGCCGTCCACCCAACTCACCAAAGGCAAGGACGCGGTGCGAAACTGCTACTTTTTGTAGAGCAGACTTTGGCAGATCGGGGTGCGCGAGTATTACTAGTTGAGACGATGGGTACGTCAGATTTTGAGCATGTGCGAGCGTTCTATCGAAAGAACGGCTATGACGAGGAAGCACGTATACGCGAGTTTTATGCAGAAGGGGCGGACAAGATTGTTTTCCGCAAGGCACTGTCCACTCAGGGATTGTGAAGCAGTCGCGTTACAATTTAGTTCAAAACGAAACCTTGTATGCTGAGCGAACAAAACAAAGCCCTCGTTCTCCAGTTTTACAAAGCTTTTGACGATCGCAAAATAAAACAAGCCCTAGAGCTTCTGCATCCGCGACCAAAGGTCTAGTAATGAGATAAAATTGTTACAAAATATTAAAACTTTATTTTAATGAGTTTGTTTTTAACACTTATACTTCTTCTTGCCCTACTGATGCTGGGTATTGCCTTCTACCTAATTACGGCTCGCCGTTATCAATCATCTGACTCTGTAGCCAATTCATATGACGAATGGACCCAAGACGGTATTTTGGAGTTTTATTGGGGCGAACATATCCACTTAGGTCATTATGGTTCGCCACCGCAACGTAAAGATTTTCTGGCTGCTAAATCTGATTTTGTTCATGAAATGGTGCGTTGGGGTGGTTTAGATCGATTACCTCCTGGCACCACAGTCTTAGATGTTGGCTGTGGAATTGGAGGCAGCAGCCGCATTTTGGCACGAGATTACGGGTTTGCGGTCACAGGTATTACAATCAGTCCCCAACAAGTCAAGCGCGCTCAGGAGTTAACCCCCCAAGGAGTTAATGCAAAGTTTCTAGTCAATGATGCCATGGCACTTTCATTTCCAGATGCAAGTTTTGATGTAGTTTGGTCGATCGAAGCTGGGCCACACATGCCAGACAAAGCCATTTTTGCTCTTGAGTTAATGAGGGTGGTAAAGCCCGGTGGCATATTGGTTGTGGCTGACTGGAATCAGAGGGACGTTCGCCAAAATCCCCTCAATTTTTGGGAAAAACCGGTCATGCGGCAACTTCTAGATCAGTGGTCTCATCCTGCTTTTTCTAGCATCGAAGCTTTTTCCGAACTTTTGGAAGCAACGGGATTCGTCGAAGGAAACGTGATGACGGCAGACTGGACAGAACAAACCCTTCCTTCTTGGCTAGATTCTATCTGGCAGGGAGTGGCTAGACCTAATGGATTGGTACGTTTTGGTCTATCTGGTTTGCTTAAGTCTGTGCGAGAAGTACCAACCCTTCTACTGATGCGATTAGCATTCGGTACTGGTCTGTGCAGATTCGGGATGTTTCGCGCTCTAAGGGCTAACTCGATGCCACGATCGACACAAATAAATTCCATCGAAACAGTTCGAGTTCGATAAGCTAAATACTGTCTGCTTTATTTATAGCAGTATCGATCTATCGATCGCTGACAAGATGAGTTTAAAATCAAAAAGTTACCTTCAATCGATCGCCTAAATTTACATGTCCCTCAAAAAATATCAAGCTAAGATTTATGTTACTCTGCGTCCTTCAGTCCTCGATCCTGCTGGTACGGCGGTGCAATCTGGTTTAACTCAGCTAGGATATGAAGGTGTAGAAAGTGTCAGAATTGGTAAATATATCGAACTCAACCTCAGCGCTACAGATGAAGCAGACGCACAAAGGCAATTAGATGAAATGTGCGATCGCTTGTTAGCCAATCCAGTCATTGAAAATTATCGTTTCGAAACAACAGAATTAGCTCTATTAGCTAATGGCTAATAGGGCAACGGGCATCAAGCAAAGTCTAAAGTCACTCATTTAAAAGTCAAAAGTAATAAGTAATAACACTTGCTACTTGCTACTTTCTACTTGCTAGTTGCTAGTTGCTACTCCCTATTCCCTATTCCCTATTCCCTATTCCCTATTCCCTATTCCCTATTCCCTATTCCCTACTTTTATGAAATTCGGCGTTATTGTTTTTCCTGGATCGAATTGCGATCGCGATATTTTAACTGTTACCCAAGGACTTTTAGATTTACCAACGCGCATGGTTTGGCATCAAGAAACAGATCTTGACGATCTCGATGTAATTGTCATTCCTGGCGGTTTCAGCTATGGAGATTATCTGAGATGCGGCGCGATCGCTCGTTTTTCTCCAGCTATTAAAAGTATCATCGAACACGCTAACAAAGGTAAATACGTAATTGGTATTTGTAATGGTTTTCAAATTCTGACTGAAATTGGATTGTTACCAGGTGCATTAATTCGCAATCGCGATTTACATTTTATTTGCGATCGCGTTCCCATTCGCGTCGAACGAAATGATTTACCTTGGACGCAAAATTATGCTGACAAACAAGTAATTACGCTACCGATCGCTCATGGAGAAGGTAATTATTATGCCGATGCAGATACTTTAAAATCTTTAGAGGATGGCGATCGAGTTTTGTTCCGTTATTGTAGTGTTACAGGCGATCTTGACGAAAGTAGCAATCCCAACGGTTCTTTAAATAATATTGCTGGTATTGTCAACCAACAAGGTAACGTTCTCGGCATGATGCCACATCCAGAAAGAGCTGCCGATGCTATGTTGGGCGCTACTGATGGGATGGGAGTTTTTAAAAGTTTAGTAACATTTGGACTTGCCAAAGTTTGAAGTTAAACTATCTAACAAAATATTTTTTTTTAAATAAAATATGATTTTCATCTTGTAGGGACGTTCCATGGAACGTCCCTACACTACGTATAATTGGACGGAATCGCATCTTTCTTAGATTAAGTTTGCCGCTAAATTTTTTTATATTAACGTGAGTTCGACGGAAATTTTTAAATCTGACGAGAAAGCTAAAAAAGTATGTCGATAGCCTTAGTTATAAAAATTTGTTACTACAAAAACAACGCCACGGGAAAAATTAATTCTTTAACGCAATAGTTTCTAAGATAAACTCATAACGACTCCAATCTAGAGCTTGACCGCTCGGCTGCATTAACCTTTCAGCAACGCCACAGGAAAAATTAATTCTTTAACGCAATAGTTTCTAAAGTAAACTCATAACGACTTCAATCTAGAGCTTGACCGCTCGGCTGCATTAACCTTTCAGCAACGCCACAGGAAAAATTAATTCTTTAACGCAATAGTTCCTAAAGTAAACTCATAACGACTCCAATCTAGAGTTTGACCGCTCGGCTGCATTAACCTTTCAGCAATGCCACAGGAAAAATTAATTCTTTAACGCAATAGTTTCTAAAGTAAACTCATAACGATCGCAGCGCGATCGCAATCTCAATCAAGAGCAACAGTGAAAATTATTGAGCCGATCGCTTATCGCAGCTCAATTTCAGCCCTAACCACACCAAGATCGACTCGGCGATCGAGACGAAATCCGACTTTTTCACAGACTCGTTGCATCGCCAGATTTTCAGGAAGAATGTCAGCATTTATTTGTTTGAGTTGTTCGTCCCGTCCTACTTGCAGAAGTCGTTTTAACAACTCAGTACCCAAACCGCGACACTGAAACGGATCGCTCACTAGCATAGAGAATTCAGCCTCACTAATACCATGTAATTTACTCAAACGACCGACTGCCAAAATTTCGTGGTTGCCTGTTTCTGGATTTTTATAATCTGCAACCAAAGCCATCTCGCGATCGTAGTCGATAAAGCACAAACGCATCAGCCGTTCGTGGGCGATTCGTTGAGTCAGTTTTATCAGATGGAAGTATCGAAAATAGACGCTTTGCTCTGAAAGAGTTTTATGAAACCGAACGGCAAGCGGCTCATCTTCTGGACGGATGGGACGAATTGTAATGACAGTACCATCATTCAACGTCCAAGGAATAACGTATTGTGTAGGATAGGGACGAATCGCTAATTTGGGTAATTGTTCTTGAGTGAGATTTGGTTTATGCACAACGATCCTTGCATCCAATGCTAGTAAAGGCTGAGAATTTTTCTCACCCAAAGGTGTTGCCAATAGAGGATTGATATCTATTTCCTCAATCCAACGTTGTTCGACCACGAGTTGACTAAAACGCACCAATAATTCCTCTAAAGCAGCAAGATCGACGGGTTGACGACCGCGAACACCTTGAAGTGCTTTATAAATTTTAGTTTGTTCCATCATGCGCCGCGCCAAGGTGGTATTTAAAGGAGGCAGCGCGATCGCTCGGTCTTTAATAGTTCGATATGCACCTCGAACTGCATCGGCGTTGACTAGATCGATCTGTACGCCGCCTACGTCAGTTTTATGAGTGATGGTTTCCGAATACAATTTGAGGACGACTGGATAACCAAGGCGATCGGCTATCTCAATTGCTTTTTCCTCACTCGTAGCGAGATAGGTTTCTATGGTCGGGATACCGTAAGCAGCCAAAACTTGTTTTGATTCTACTTCTGTGAGAATAGTTCTACCTGCTTGATGAACCTTGGCAATTAAATCTCGAGCAAGATTGCGATCGGGCAATCCATCACGTTCTTCTGGCAAAGCGGGAGTTTCATAAATACCCCGTAAATTATAGCTGTACTGCCACATATAATTAAATACGCGAGCCGCAGAATCGGGGTAGGGATAGGTGGGAATTTTGGCACTGTTGAGAATTGCTTCTCCAGCCAAAATCTCTGCTCCTCCCATCCAGCTTGCTATAATCGGTTTGCCACGAACAAATCCCATCTGTTGCTTTTCCATAAAAGATTTTAACTGTTCGGCTGTTTGAGTAGGCTCGGTCATCGCCTGTGGAGTGAGTATTACAAGCATTCCATCACTGTTGGGATCGTTGGCGGCAATTTCCACAGTTTTCTGATAACGTTCGGGTTCGGCATCGCCGAGAAGATCGAGCGGGTTGCCATGACTCCAATAGGGTGGCAAGATTCGATCGCTTCGTGGCGATCGATATGCTAAGCGCTACTGGTGGAGAATTAGCTGAACTTTCTCCGCATATCGATCGCCAGCACCGCAGGGCCTCCCGCATTGGTAATTACTGTTAAACGCGGCCCTTTGGGACGGGGTCGTTTTGCCAATACCTCAATTTAATTCTGAGATATCTACCTTTAAAAATAAAAATTAAAAGTTAAAAATTAAAAGTCAGCGCTTTTGGATGACGATCGCTTTGGCATTTTCGATCCACACCAGTTTGCCGATAAATTTGAGCTGTAAGCGGTCGATAAATTGCTTCGTACCAACTACGACCAGTATGGGATTCAAAATCTTTTTGTCGATCGAGCATGAACAAATGAAGACATCGAGCCGATTTCCCAGGAAGCAATTGCCAAGACAAACAGTTTTCCTCCGCCTCGTCTAAATACTTGAGGGAATCGATCTGCAAATTAGTAGCAAATCCGTAACCTGGATAGGGAGGTCGTTCGCGATCGCCGATCGCAAACCAACTGGTGATGCCATAAGGTTGATAAATAGTTGCTTCATACTCCAAGTGCATCTGAGTGAAATACTTGACGGCAAAATTGAGATTTACTGCTTCTGAGGGATCTTCGGTATTTTTATATGGTTTTCCTTTGACAACTAGTTCTTCAATTAGATAATCTGCGTCAGCATAAAGACTAATCGTTCGATACAGTTCGCAGACGAAATGGCGATCGATTCCCGTGTTTGGATCGGGGCCAATGTATTCAAATGGGTTTGAAGCTATAGTAATACTAGCTCTGACAGGGCCATTACTTTTGGCGACGAGTCGATAGGAATGGTTAAATAAACAAATAGGATGATATAAGGAATGGTTTGGGTGAATGGGGTGAACTGACTGTGGTAGTTGAATTTCGGTTATCTTCATGCAGTGTTTTTCAAGATCTTGTCCCAGCCAATTGCCACTAGCCGCACGAAAAGGGTCGAGACATTCGCTGCGATCGAGTTGTACGCTAGTCGCCGAACCACCAAACCAAGTTCGCTCGTCATTTTCTGGGGAGGCAACGAAATTGAACCAGACAATCAGACGGTTGTTAATCAATTTCGCGCCGCGATCGCTGCCATCTTCCCCGCGCACTATCTCTAGATTAGTTTCGCCTACTTCTGGAGGAACAGATTTTCCTCTGTCCAATCTCACAAAAGCCGAAGCGATCGATTTATCTTCCGAACTTGGTGGAATTGTTTGGGATAAAGCAAAAATTAAAGTATCGAGATTCGGATCTTCTGGATCGATGCGATCGACTTGTGCCAACAGGGGAGTACGAGATAGATCTCGTAAGTCACTCAAAATTAATTCTTCTGGATGTATTTGAAATTCTTGGGCGATCGGTTGCCAGGGAACGGCGATATATCCACTTCGCCAGTAATTGGAAGGGTTGAAAACAGCTAGCAAGTTAATTGATGACATGGCATTTTCCCCTTCAAATTAAGTACTAAGCTTTGAGCTATTCGAAGATCGATTTGTTCTATCTCGAAACTAAACAATAAATCTAAGGAATTTGTGAGGAGTTTTTATTTTCTAGTCAGCCCGATGTCTCGGTGCTGGCGCAATTGCGCCAGCAATTGTTTTTGACGGTACAGTGACAGGAAAACAAGAACCAGAGATGGCGATAGAAAAGGTAAAGGCATGGCAGGAGGAGCGAGCAGGGAGCAGAGGAGCGAAGAGGATAACTGAAATGGATTTACAAGAGTTATTGGAGATTGGGCAACACGAACGCGATCGCCAGAGTCAGAAAAAAACTCGTATTCGTTGTTGTACGGCGGCTGGATGTCTTTCTTCTGGTGCGGCAGCAGTTAAAAAGAATTTAGAAATTGTTGGCTGACTATCGAATTTGGCAGGGAAGATTATGGTCATTGGTTTTGATAAGTGAAGCGATTGCGCCTGTGATGATGGGTTGGTTGATTAATCGTTTCTGAATTGGCAAACAAGGAGGAAATTATCTCTAATTCAAATCAATTTGATGCGATCGTTATCGGTTCTGGTATCGGTGGACTGACGGTTGCTGCTATCCTTTCTAAATTGAATCAAAAAAAAGTTCTGATTTTAGAGCAGCATTACCTTATTGGTGGATATACTCACGAATTCGATCGCATAAGTAAATTCAAATGGGATGTAGGACTGCATTATGTAGGACAAATGGGAAAAGGAGACTTTGGACGGAAGCTTTTTGATTATCTGACCGACGGTAAACTTGAATGGAATAAAATGCCTGATTGGAGGTTTCCTCCAATCACAGCCCTCAAGATCTGAGGAAACATCATTTCTCGCCTCATAACGTGCCGCGAACGGCTGGTTTCCACTCATAAGGAGAAGCAAACTACGGATTTGCTCACCCGCCGTTCAGAAAAACAGGAGCGCACCGTGCGGATAAACAGCCGATCGAGTTTAGATAAGTAATCGAATCAAACACAAGCACAAGTGTTTTTTAATGACCAGAAATTGTGAGATATTTTAAAACCCTCGTAATTGCCGAACAATATTGAGAATTTCATCTCTTCCCAAAAATGCACCATGGTAAGCCAAAACGATAGAATTGTAGCTAGATTCAAAATTTTCTGACTTTGGAATTGAGCTTACGTATAGATGTTGCCCTCCTGCGGAGTGATTTAGATAATAAGTATAGTATCCGTCATCTAACTTGCTAACAAAAACCGCGTTATCGAAATCTTTTTTGAACGATAACTTAGCAGCACTACAATATCTACACGCTAATAGTTCATTGCGTAAGTGATTTAAGTTATGAATTTTAATGCGATCGGTACAAGAGTTAGAAAAAATAAACAGGTTTTTAATCTCATAGATCGCCTGTTGTAAAGAATTTGTATGTATCCAGCCTACATAACCAGCAAACAAGCAGAGATTCATTTCATTATAGACGTATACATGATGGATTTTGGCAGCATTGACAACGTGAAACAGTTTTCCACTTCCATCTGCAAATTTTAATGTGGCGATCGGTTCGTCATTAATAAAAAGTTTCAGCTTATCTATAGATATTCCAGTAACATTTTGTAAGCGATCGATTACCTGTTGTATATATTTTTTATTTGAAGTTTTATTTTCTTTTTCATCGCACAAGTTATCCATAATTAATTGGACTGTTTTTGAGCAACTCCAGTATCCAGTATGAGCTTTTACCGTATCTAATGCTAGTGCAGCAAGATCTTGTCCTATAGATCTTGCTGTTTTTGCCGCAAAATTATTATTAGTATCAACATATATATCTTTCAATTTAATTCGATCGCAATCATCTAGATCGAAGCTTGATTTTAAGGGATATGAAATAATATCTGAAGAATCAATAATATTTAACCACTTCAAACCATAATTTTGATTTCTCTGAGCAAATTCTTTAACTCTATTAGGATTAACACCTAACATTGTGTTAAAAAATAAGATTGGCGATCCCATTGTAGTAATACTTTTTAAAAAGACTTGTTTTTCCTGATGTTCAATTTCTAAATTCTTAATTTTCGCTCGAAGATCGAAGGCAGGATCGTTTTCTGTAAATCTTTCCGAAAAAAAAATATCCCAAAAAATTACGCTACCCAATGAATGAGTAATGATATGTAGTTCACTATCTTGAGGATTTTCTTGAAGAAACTGAGTCAATTGTTGAGCGATCGACTTTCTGATTTCAAATCCACGTTTTTGATTGAGATAAGTGAACATATCTCCTATAAATTCAGACAAGAAACCTTCTCGAAATTGACGATAGCGAAAGCAATCTAACAGATCTATTTCTGGATTTTCTTCTTTAACTTTTTCTAGATCGCGATCGATGCAACTCCACATTCTGTCAACATCGCTGAGTGCATTCCCCCAAAAGCTAGAGTAAAAATTGGGAAAATCTAGATTTAAGTTCTTAAATTCTGACTTAATTGCAGCTTTTAATGGGTCAGCATATTTCACATCCCTTGTGGCTACACCATGAATGAAAAAAATGAGCACAGCTTCTAGATAACTTTAAATATTTATCTTGAGAGTACCCACTAATACTGCTGAAAAATACCTTTTCTCCGTCTTCTTTATATATGCAGCTAACGGCTTACCTGTTAATTCGTATGATGATTAGGTTAAAACGCGATCGCATCAAGGATGAAGGATAAAGCGATCGCAGCTTTTATTTCTGAGGCTAATTTTACTGCGATCGGTCGATGTTCTGTTAATACCAAAAACCAATCTTAAAAATTCAAAAACTGTTGCGTTAGAGACATGAATTAGAGAGCTAGGCTTAAGGTATGGGTTGTTAACCGAGGCTCAAGTTCAGGGGAATTAATCAAGTTTTTGCTGATATTTGTTTTTATATTCCTCTTTTATTGTTAAATTTTTGTCAGTGCGATCGCGTCTAACTTAAGAAGGAATGGGCATTTTAGACTCAACAGTTGTAAGGCATCGTTTATCTATCAAAATCCGTACAAGCTAAATATATCTGCGGTTTGATCCGATCGCGCTTGGTGCGATGTTAAGTTTGATAGACAGGTACTCCGATCGCAATAATTATAATTTGGGAGTTATCGATCGTGTCTTCCTATTGGGCAGCTTCTGCGATCGAGCAAATATGCGAAAAAGGGTTTATGCAAGCCGACGATCGAGGTTTTTTTCGTCCTAGAGAAGAAGTTTCTCGCCTACAGGCATTACAAGCTTTAGTTAATGGTTTGAATTTGTCGCCATTGCCTTCGATCGCATCGACAAGTCAAACTAATAATGCAAACAAACCTCGGACGACTAAAAAATTTTTATTCCCTCCTCTGGCAATTACTAATTTAATGCAGCCAGTATTTATCGCTTCAAGAAGTCTCAAGACTATGCCTTCTGTTACTGCGCCTGCAACTGAGAGTCGTTCTTCATCGTCGATCGTCAGCAATTATTATCGAGATGCGGATCGAATTCCTCAAAATGCAGTTGATGAAGTAGCAGCAGCAACTAAAGCACATATTGTAGTCAACTATCCAAAAGTAACAGTTCTCAATCCCGATCGACCTCTCGATCGCGCGACTGCTGTGGCTTGGATTCATCAAACATTGGTTTCTCAAAAGAAATTGTCTCCCATTCCTGGCATTTTTGAGGCGCATCACTACATTGCCAACCCAGTTAATCCTACGATGAAAAATTAAATGATATAGTCTGAATTTGGATCGAACCGATCGCTAATTGAATTAAAGTCCAGCCGATTACACAAATAACGGCAGAACGAAAAGTACTTAAATCTAATCCCTGTCGAACCGCAACAATGACCGCCAGCAAACTCCAAACAGCTAAAATTAATTGAATTGGTCGCCCCAATAGTGGAATAAGAGTCAAAAAGTTGAGCGTTTGCGGTGCATAAGCAAAGCCAATGGGAATCGATAAATCTCTATATGTTGGATCGATCGGTTTTAACCACTGTCCCAATTTCCAAATAACCCAAGTCCACACATAATATCCTGCTAATACGCTCAAAAAATTGATAATAAGACTCGGTAGCAGATAGGGAAGCGAAACTCGCTCGATCGCACTTATAACTGCACTCCCCAAGGTATGAGATAAAGCAGCCAAAATTACAATAGTCAAAGCTATCCGTCTAGCTTGGGAATTATTGCGAGCATTTTCATAAAACTCGGCTTGCAAACTCAGCGCCTTGCCAAGTGTCCTCCATAATCCTTGTTTGCGATTTTTTGCCACTAGAGATAGATGACAGATTGGCTACAAAATAGTTCGATTTAAAAAGTCATAAAAACAGACTATTAAACTGTAATTGCTCGGTCAATCTATCAAAAGTTGGAGAAATTCGCGATCGCGCTATTATGTTTCGGATAATCGGAAAAATTCTTTCATGGCTCGGTGGTACGACTTGGAAATTATTGCTATTAGCGGTAGCAATTCTTTTAATTTGGGGAACTCTTGCACCAGTTGGCACTCTAATCTGGTGGGTAAACCAAGACTTAGAATTAATGAGCGATCGAAAAAATCGCTTCAAAAACTTACCTTCTAGCAAAGCCACAAAATCTAACACTGATTCCGCATCGATCGATTGCTACATTGTTTTTTATACAGGAGTGGGTGATTATTCTGCCAATCAATTAACCCCTGGAGAAGAAGAATTTTTAGATCGTTTGCTAAAAAAGCATCCTAATTGTGTCTCCGTTCGAGATGTATTTCCTTATTCGGCAGCTAATAAAAGTCTTGGAGGCGAACGCTTCTTGTCTCCCCTGTGGCGATTTGCAGAAGGGGGAAAGGGTTGGTTGGAAAATGCCGATATCTTAATCAAAATTCGCAACCTCTGGAGATTTGCCATTTCGATCGACGATCGCTATGGTTCGGTTTATAATCGGGGAATTGCCAGCGCTACAATCGAGAGAATGCAAGCAGTAGCTCCGATTCCAGCTTCGCCCTCTCAACCTATCAAATTAATTGCGATCGGAACTAGTGGTGGCGCTCAAATTGCTCTTGGTGCGGCCGATTATCTCGATCGATGGTTGCAAGCTGAAATTTTTGTTGTCTCTGTCGGTGGCGCTTTTTCTGGCGGTGAAGGATTTGATGCCGTCGATCGCGTTTATCATTTAAAAGGTGAAAGAGATTGGATCGAAGATATTCCTAGGTTTATTTTTCCATCGCGCTGGTTTTTTTCAATCGGTTCTCCGTTTAATCGAGCATCTCAACAGGGACGTTACATCGCCAAAATCAGCGGCCCTCACGATCGTGATGGAGCGACAGGTTATTTCGGACAAAAAACAGTTCCAGGAAAAAATTATACTTACTTAGATTTAACACTACAAAAAATCGAGGGACTACCGATTTGGTAGAAACTTTAAACCATCCGCAAAATTGCGATCGAAAATCATAAACTCGACGGAGTTATTTTCATATTGAAAATTTGTCGATTAATTACTTTAAATTGAAACCCGTCAACATTCCTAAAAAGATTACTATCCTGCTCGATCGCCGATATCATCTAGATAAACTCACTCGATGCCTTTTAAAAAACCTTTTTATTAAACATGCTTAAAATACGCGTCCTAATCGTCGATGATGCAGTAGTAGTTCGCAGTCGTCTAAAAAAAATACTTTCAGCCGATCCCGAACTTGAAGTAGTTGGCGTTGCTGCTACGGGGCGCATTGCCTTAGCAAAATTATCACAACTTCATCCCGACATTGTTATTTTAGATGTCGATATGCCAGATTTAAACGGACTCGAAACCCTAACAGAAATTCGCAAAACCGATTCGCAACTTCCAGTGATTATGTTTAGTACGCTAACATACACTGGAGCTACAGCTACACTCGATGCTTTAACCCTAGGAGCATCGGATTATGCAACCAAACCCAGTAATGTTGGTAGTGTTGAAGCCGCCGATCGCCATATTCAAGAAACATTAATTCCCAAGATTAAAGCTTTGAAGAAGGCAGAAGGACGGCGGGTAAACAAATCGGAGGAAACCGACCATTTGACCGCCTCCAGAAGGCAGAAGGACGGCGCTTTGTATTCGGAGGTAACGGACGTATCCGCGCCTCCAGAAGGTAACAGCCGAACAGCCAATTTTTTCCCACACCCTACACCCCACACCCCACCCCCTACACCCCATTCAAAACCGATCGAACTAGTGGCGATCGGCGTTTCTACTGGTGGCCCGAACGCCTTAGCAGTTTTATTATCTCAATTACCCGCAGATTTTCCAGTCCCGATCGCGATCGTGCAACACATGCCGCCAGTGTTTACAAAATTACTAGCAGAACGACTCAATACTAAATGTCTTCTGCAAGTAGAAGAAGCTCGATCGCTCGTGAGATTAACCCCTGGATGTGTTTGGATCGCTCCTGGTGATTATCATATGACCGTCAAACGGGATGCAAACGGTTTGTTTTTAAAGACAGATCGAGATCCGCCCGAAAATTTTTGTCGTCCTTCGGTAGATGTTTTATTGCGCTCGATCGCGCGAGTATGTAAAAACAACGTCAGTGCCATCGCCGTAATTTTAACGGGGATGGGACAAGACGGACTGCAAGGTTGTCAAGAAATGTATAATGTTGGCGGAGAAATTATCGCTCAAGATGAAGCTAGTAGTGTAGTCTGGGGAATGCCTGGATTTGTAGTTAATGCTGGACTTACCGATCGCGTATTGCCCTTAAATGCGATCGCAGGGGAATTAATTAATCGCGTCGCGAGCGATCGTTCTTTTAATTTTTTAAATCCTAATTCTAACCATGAACGAACCTCCGTTTGATTTTGAATATCTTCGGGGGCTAGTCCGAAAACATTCGGCGGTGATGCTCGAACCCGATAAAGATTATCTAGCTAAGCTGCATCTCGAACCATTGGCAATATCGGCAGGTTTTAACTCGATCGCGTCATTAATAGAACATTTAAAAAGAAAACCTTTTGGCGAATTACATATAAGCGCGATTGAAGCACTAATTACTAATGAAACTTCATTTTTTCGAGACAAACAACCTTTTGAAACTCTAAAATCTCTGGCACTGCCAACTTTAATCGAACGAAGAAAGAACCTTCGTTTTCTTAATATTTGGTGTGCTGCTTGTTCGAGCGGACAAGAACCTTATAGCATTGCTATGCTGATTCGAGAGCATTTTCCTATTTTAAGAAATTGGCAAGTACGAATTATTGCTAGCGATCTATCTGGCAAAATTCTAACTCGCGCCCGCTCTGGTCGTTATAATTCCCTGGAAATCAATCGAGGATTACCCGTATCTTTGCGCGATCGATATTTTCAACGTCAAGGACGCGAATGGATTCTAGACGATGAAATTCGTCAAATGGTGGAATTTTCGCAAATTAATTTGATTCACCCTTGGACGAGTCTTCCCCAGTTAGATATTATTTTTTTGAGAAACGTACTGATTTATTTTGAAACAAATACCAAACAAGCAATTTTACGCAAAGTGCGACAGCAGTTGAAACCAGACGGTTATCTATTCCTTGGTAGTGGTGAAACAACCATTCATCTCGATCCGATGTTTGAATCGGTTCGCGAAAACCGCAGTTTGTACCATCGCTTGCGTATTGCTCGAACAGACAACGAGCAACAGATAATAGAAAGTCTAAAGTCGTAGAGACGCGACCGGTCGCGCGGCGGGGGAACAAATCCGAGGCAACCTCGGATTTTCCCGCCTTGTCTCTACCCTAATCCCTAATCCCTAATCCCTATCCCCTATTACTTATAAGCGTCCATTCCTTCGCAAGAACAAATTAAATTGCGATCGCCATAAGCATTGTCAATTCTGCCCACCACTGGCCAAAATTTATATTCTTTCGTCCAGGGTGCGGGATAAGCAGCCTGTTCGCGAGAATAAGGACGATTCCATTCGCCACAAAGTAAAACTTCGGCGGTATGGGGAGCATTTTTGAGCGGGTTGTTTTCGATGTCGAATTTACCCTCAGCGATCGCCATTACTTCTTTATAAATACCGATCGTGGCATCACAGAAGCGATCTAATTCTTCTAGGGATTCGCTTTCGGTTGGTTCGATCATAACTGTTCCCGCCACAGGCCAAGATACTGTAGGTGCGTGGAAGCCGTAATCCATCAAACGTTTGGCTACGTCTTCAACTTCAATAGCTGCCAGTTTCTTTAAAGGACGCAGATCGACGATACATTCGTGAGCGACTAAACCCGCTTTACCTTTAAACAAAACGGGATAATAATCTTTCAAGCGATCGGCGATGTAGTTGGCATTGAGAATAGCAATTTTGGTTGCTTCAGTCAAACCATTGCCACCCATCATCGCAATGTACATCCAAGAAATGGTCAGAATACTAGCGCTACCCCAAGGTGCGGCAGAAATCGCCCCGATCGATTGACTAACCTTCCCGTTGCCATTATGTGGTGACGCGATATATCCATTATCTAGAGACGCGATATATTTTTCATTATCTAGAGACGCGATATATTTTTCATTATCTAGAGACGCGATATATCGCGTCTCTACGGAGGGTAAAAATGGGATTAAATGAGATTTTACACCGATAGGCCCCATACCTGGGCCACCGCCACCGTGGGGAATGCAGAAGGTTTTATGCAAATTAAGGTGACAGACATCCGCACCAAAGTCACCAGGACGACACAAACCGACTTGGGCATTCATATTTGCCCCATCCATATAAACCTGTCCGCCGTTGTTATGGACGATCGCGCAGATTTCTACAATCTCTTCCTCAAATACGCCGTGGGTAGAAGGATAAGTCACCATCAGCGCAGACAAATTATCCTTGTGTTTTTCGGCTTTTGCTTTTAAATCTTCGAGGTCGATATTACCATCGCGATCGCAGGTTACGGCTACTACTTTCATGCCACACATGACAGCGCTGGCGGGGTTTGTGCCGTGGGCGGATTCGGGAATCAAACAGATTTTGCGATGGGCTTCGCCTCTGGTTTGGTGATATTTACGAATTACTTGCAATCCTGCATATTCGCCTTGTGAACCAGCGTTAGGTTGTAAAGAAATGCCAGCAAAACCCGTAATTTCAGCCAACCAAGCTTCTAATTGACTGAAGAGAATTTGATAGCCTTCAGCTTGCTCGATCGGCGCAAAGGGATGAAGTTTACCGAATTCAGCCCAAGTAACGGGTAGCATTTCGGCGGTTGCATTCAACTTCATCGTACAAGATCCCAAAGGAATCATCGAAGTATTGAGCGATAAATCTTTGGTTTCGAGTTTATGAATGTAGCGCAATAATTCTGTTTCCGATCGATGGCGATTAAAGACGGGTTCGGTTAAATAATTGCTGCGGCGCTGGAATGGTGTTGGTAATTCAAAATTAACTTGTTTGGCTAATTCCGAGAGGGTGAAGGATAGAGATTCAATTCCCTTCGCTTCTGCAAAAATTTCTAACAAATCGATTAAATCTTGCTCGGTGGTAGTTTCATCCAAACTAATACCAACCGCGCGATCGCTCGACAAACGTAAATTAATACTACGAGATTGAGCCGCTTTAAGAATCGTTTTAGCATCGAGATCGTCAACGTGTAGCGTATCGAAGAAAGGTTCGGAATTAATTTTATAGCCGAGTTTTTCCAATCCAGATGCCAGAATAACCGTTAGCTGGTGAATTCTGGTAGCGATGCGCTTGATGCCTTCTGCGCCGTGATAGACGGCATACATCGAAGCAATTACACCCAACAAAACTTGAGCGGTACAAATGTTACTAGTAGCTTTATCGCGACGGATGTGCTGTTCTCTAGTTTGTAGTGCCAAACGCAAAGCTGGTTTGCCCTGTGCGTCTTTGGAAACACCGACGATTCTACCTGGAATTTGACGTTTGTAAGCATCCTTGGTGGCAAAATAAGCTGCGTGAGGCCCACCATAGCCCATGGGAACTCCGAAGCGCTGGGAGCTTCCTACTGCAATATCAGCGCCAAATTCGCCTGGGGGTGTCAGTAGGGCAAGGCTCAACAAATCGGCAGCGACGGTGACTAATGCTTTGGCTTGATGCGCTTTCTCGATAAATTCGCGGTAATCGTAAATCGCGCCGTCTGTAGCTGGATATTGCAGCAGCGCACCAAAAATCGGTTTAGCAAAGTCAAAAGTACGAAAATCGCCAATAATTACTTTTATGTCGAGGGGATAAGCGCGAGTTTTAATTACTTCGATCGTTTGGGGATGACAATCGCTAGAAACGAAGAAAGCATTAGCTTTGGTTTTGCACAAACCGTAACTCAAGCCCATCGCTTCGGCGGCGGCTGTTCCTTCATCGAGTAAAGAAGCGTTGGCAATTTCTAAACCAGTCAAATCGATAATCGCTGTCTGGAAGTTTAACAAAGCTTCCAACCTACCTTGAGCGATTTCGGCTTGATAGGGAGTATAAGCGGTGTACCAGCCAGGATTTTCGAGAATATTACGAAGAATTACTGGTGGGGTAATGCAATCATGATAGCCCATGCCAATAAACGATCGAAATACTTTATTTTTGGAAGCGATCGCTTTTAATTGGGCTAAGGCTGCATATTCGCTTTGTGCTTGTGGTAATTTAAGCGGCTGTTGGAGACGAATAGCGGGGGGAACTGTTTGTTCGATCAGAGCATCTAAGCTTTCAAAGCCTAAAACTTTGAGCATTTGCTCGATTTGAGCCTTATTCGGGCCAATATGACGTTGAACGAAATCGCCCTCAACAACCACATCGGCAAATAAGCTTTGTTGTTGTTTTTGGTTGGTATCTTTGTCAACGGTAATGTCGAAATTAAGCATAGTTGAAGCTGATTCCTAAAAGGTTAAGTTGGGTTATTGACGCGTAAAACGGCACATTACGATCTAAAAATCGATCGCTCACCAAACTATTTATTGTTTTTTATTATTTTGTAATAAATTTTAGGAAATAGCTGCAATTTTTTGCTGTTTGCTTGTAACAAAATTAGGGGATAGGGCAACGGGCAACACTTCGACAAGCTCAGTGCATCGCGGGCAACGGGCATGGGGCATCGCTGCACTGGGCATCGGACAAAGTCGTGACGTTCAGAAGTTGTAGAGACGCGATCTGGCTTCTTTCAGAAGAACTTCGTTTTCGCGTCTGTACAGAAGTTAGAAGTTAGAAGTAAAAAATTCATTACTCATTACTCATTACTCATTACTCATTACTCCCTATCCCCTATCCCCTATCCCCTATCCCCTACTCCTCCCCTTCTACCTGGGCGCGATATTCGCTAGCAGAAAGTACATCTGCTAATTCGTCGTCGGGGTTATCGACTCGTACCTTTAACAACCAGCCTTCGCCATAAGGATCTTCGCCGATGGTTTCTGGAGATTCGATCGCAGCCTCGTTTCTGTCTATTACCGTTCCCGCAACGGGAGGATAGAGATCTTCAACCGCTTTAACCGATTCGATCGTCCCGAAGCTTTCTCCAACTTCGAGCGCATCTCCAACTTCAGGTAGTTCGAGAAAAACAATATCTCCCAGTTGATCGACAGCAAAAGCGCTAATGCCGATAGTAGCGATTTCGCCTTCGATGCGTACGTATTCGTGACTGTCGAGATACTTTAAATCGTCTGGATATTCAAGCGCCATATATACTCCTCTATCTACAGGCAAGCCTAAGTTTACAATTTATTTGTTTGAATTTTTCTGGGAATATGGATTAATCTAAGCCGTCTATTTTAGGCGAACAAGATATTCGCATGAATATTTATCCGATTCGATCGCTCGTTTAGAATAATCGCGTTAAATTTATGCAAAAGTTGAGATTGCCACATCTAATACGCAATTGTCACTATCTTTATTAAAAATTAGCATTCTCTAGATTAACGCCAGTCAAGTTTGCGTTATCTAAAATAGCACCGCTTAATTTTGTATTGGTTAAATTGGCATCGCTTAGATTGGCATTAGTCAAGTCGGTATCGCTTAAATTAGCATTTTCTAAAATAGCACCCATTAAATTAGCACCTCGCAAATTAGCGCCGCTTAAATTAGCATCGCGCAAATCGGCAATTATCAATTTAACTCCATCTAATTGAGCGCCCTTTAAGTTGGCATTCCTCAAATTCGCACTAATTAAATTAGCACCTTTTAGACATACTCCAGCCAGTTGAGCGTTTTCTAAGTTAACATTTTGAAAATTTCTGCCACCTTTGGCATAACGATTTAATAATTCTCCTGCATCGGTAACCTTAATTTCTCTTTGGGGAGGACGATAGGTAAAGGTAAAGCGATCGCCGCTTTTTATGGCGCGATGGATTTCTTCATAAAATGGGTAGCTACCAATTCCACTCAAGCTAACCCACGCCCTCGATCTAGTTAACGCGACAAATAACTGATTGCGATCGCCGATTTTGTTTTCTGCTCGAGCAATTCGATCCAATCCTACTAAATAAACCATGTCGGCTTCGTGTCCTTTTGCCCGATGAATTCGCGAAACTGTTACTGCTCCTTCGTACCAAAAGCGATCGGGATGATAATTGTGGCGATCGATCGAGAGTAAATTACAATCGCTACTACTGGGAATATAAATATCGATGCCGCGATCGAGTAAAAATTTGGCAACTTGAGTTTCTAATTGCATTGCCTCAAAACCCGAACCCAATACAATCACCAAAATTTCGCGACTGGGGCGCAAACCATCGTATTTGAGGTTATGGATAATGCGATCGCTAAGGGCGCTTAATTCTTCAATACGGGATGAATAGCTTTGCAATTCGATTAATTCTCCCTGCCAAAGTTCGCAAATTGGATTGGGGGAATTTTGCGGCGGGCGTTGGATAGTTATTTGTCTTCCCGATCGAAAATTTCCCGTAACTTGATAGCCGATCGCACTCCATTCTTCGGCGCGAGTAATTCCTGTCAGCATTCCTCCAGGGCGCAACAAACCCATCCCGATCGCGTGTGCCATTGTTAAAATTTGATGGGGAGTGCGGTAACAGCAAGACATGATTTCGCTTTTGTTAATGCCGCCTGGATGTTTCCCTGTAACTAAATGCCCCAATTCTTCACCAAATAATTCGCTGGCTGTAGGAATTTTTGCGCTTTCTAAACTTTGGGCTTCATCGTATGCCCAAATTAATCTTTTTTGTTCTGGATGTAATGTATCTGCCGATCGCAATGCTCGATCGGCTAGCCAATAAAATGGTTGTTTATCTTTGTATTTAAAATTGTCGGCGACTAAGTCTTGTCCTTCGTCAATTAAAATTGCATCAAAGACTTGAGGTATGGTACTGGTTTCTAGTAATTTGAGACAAGCTTCGGCTAAGGCTTCGTTGGGTTGTTTGCTGGTTAATTCGCTTGCTGTTAGGGGTTTTATTCCAGTAATTTCACAAAGCAAGCTATACAAACCCGATCGCTGTCTTCCTCCCCAAGCATGAAGTACTAGTAGGTTACGATTTTTGGGGTCGTATTTTTGTTGGTTATTACTAAAGTATTGCAACCATCTATCTAGTTGTTCTCGCATGGGATGGTATAAACTGCGGGAAAAGAAAACTAAGGCAATTTTCCAGTCGGGATGTTTTAGGTGCATGTGGGCGGCTTTTTGACAGAGTATTGCTGTTTTACCGGAACCAGCAATTCCACGTATGCGCTGACATCCTGGCGGTATTTCTTTGCCGATTTTTTCTTGTTGGATGTCTAATTCGTTGATATGCGATCGCAGTTTTTGTAGGATTGCACCTCGACTTTGTGAGTGAGAGTAAATTGGACGGGTGGGTTGGCGATATATGGGTGTTCCTGCTAAGACGGCTAGGAGTAATTGCCATTGTTTTTGTGTTAGTCGATCGCCTGTTGTTACAGGGGGAATTTTTTTTATTAGTCCGCAGATGAACACAGATGAACGCAGATAGTTTTTAAAAATAATCGGTGGGTTACTTGGTAGTCGATCGAATTTTCTTTCGATCCATTTTGTTTCGGGAATTAATGGTAGGGCAATTATTGCTTTGGCTGTGATTTGTTTTTTTAGATTTGGTTCTCGATCGCAGTATTCTAAGAGGGCAAATAATTGATTTTCTGCTTGTTGGTATGGGTTGCCAAAAGTTGTATAAAAATTTTGGTATTGCCAACGATGTCCGTCGATGGTTACTATTTGTTCGATGGCGATCGATTTGACTTCGATAATTATTAAACCTAGTTCGCGATCGGCTATTAAAATATCTGGTTCTTTGCGAAATTTTCCTACTCCAGAAAAAATTGGATAGCGCCAATATGCAAGACAATCACGATCGGCAAAAGCTGTTTTTATTGCTTCCCAAACTAATTTTTCTCCTGCTTCGCCATTTTTCTCTAATGGTTCGGTAGCAATAAATCGATCGCTCATTCAATCATCAGCCAAATACTTTAGTTCGTACGAGTATTTTTTATTTAATCGGTTAACAAAAAATTTATACAACTTTTTAGCTTAAGAATCAAGAACGAGCGATCGTAATTTAATTTGAGGCTGCAATTTTAAAGCAAAATTTTGGTTTTAGATAAAGTGAAGTTACAAATTAAATATTGAAAATAAATTCATTAGCAAAATAATTTAAATCGCCAATATACATTGTAGAGACGCGACATACTTTGTAGAGACGCGACATGTCGCGTCTCTACTGCGATCGCGATCGCTTTTTAGCTCGATAAGGGAAGACTTAGTTTAACAGAACTAAAATTCTCTTAATAGAAATATATGCCAGCGACTTGCGAAAGTCTGCAAATTTTTGTTGGTTTTTGTCAACAACATATTAGCGGAAAAGAAAAAAAACAGGCGCAAATTTTTTTAGACCGTTTTTTTCAAGCATTTGGACATAAAGGTGCGTTGGAGGCTGGCGCAATTTATGAAGAAGCTATTAAAAAAGGTAGTAAAAAAGGTAAGACAGGTTTTGCCGATTTAGTTTGGAAACCTAGAGTTTTAATAGAGATGAAAAAACGAGGTGAAGACCTCAACAAACATTATCCACAGGCTTTTGAATACTGGACTAGACTCGTTCCCAACCGTCCTCGATATGTTATTTTATGTAATTTTGATGAGTTTTGGATTTTTGATTTTGAAAATCAATTAGACGAACCTGTCGATCGCGTTTCTTTATCTCAATTAATAGAAAGACAAAGTTCTTTCACTTTTATGGAGTTGGAAAATAAAACTCCTGTTTTTGAGAATAATCAGGTGGAGGTGACAGAAAAAGTTGCCCGTCAAATGGGTGAGTTATTTCAAATTTTATCGGATCGCGGTAAAAAAGATAATTTTGGCGATTTAATTTCTCAAAGATTTATTTTGCAATGTGTTTTAACTATGTTCGCTGAGGATCGGGGTTTACTTCCTCGCGATCTATTTATTTCTTGTATCCATGATTGTCTTGCTGGAAAAAGTTCTTACGATGTCTTGGGTGGTTTATTTCGGGAAATGGATCGACCTGGAATTACTCCCGCAGGAAAATATAAAGATGTAGATTTTTTTAATGGCGGTTTGTTTGCAACGATCGATCCGATCGAATTAACTAAGGAAGAATTATTAATTCTCGATCGCGCTGCGCGTCAAAATTGGAGTAAGATTCGTCCTGCAATTTTTGGCAACATTTTTGAGGGAATGGCGAACAAAAAAGAACGTCATACCTATGGCATTCATTTTACTTCGGAAGCGGATATTATGAAAATTGTTCGCCCGACTATTAGTCGTTATTGGGAAGAAAAAATTGAAGCGGCGGGAACTATTAACGAATTAAATTTATTGCAACTAGAATTACAAGATTATAAAATTTTAGATCCTGCTTGCGGTTCGGGAAATTTTTTATATATTGCCTATCAAGAATTAAAAAGAGTCGAACAATTATTATTAGATAAAGTTACTACAAGAAGGCGATCGCCTAACGAACAATTACAAATTAGTTTTGTCACTCCCAAGCAATTTTATGGGATGGATATCAATCCGTTTGCGGTGGAATTGGCAAAAGTTACCATGGCGATCGCTCGTAAAGTGGCGATCGATAAATTAGGTTTGACCGAACCTTCTTTACCTTTAGATACTCTCGATAAAAATATTGTTTGTGCTGATGCTTTGTTTACTCCTTGGGAAAAAGCAAATGCGATCGTTGGGAATCCTCCTTTTTTGGGTGGTTCTCGTTTACGTTCAGAATTAGGAGATGAATATGTAAACAAAGTATTTAATAAATTTTCTAATGTTAAAGGGCAAGTCGATCTATGTAGTTATTGGTTTAGACTAGCTCATGATAGCTTAGATGAAAAAGGTAGAGTTGGTTTAGTTGGAACTAATTCAATTAGTCAAAATCAAAGTAGAGTTGCTGCTTTAGATTATATTACTCAAAACAATGGTCATATTCACGAAGCAATTTCTACTCAACCTTGGTCTGGTGAAGCTAAAGTTCATGTCAGTATTGTTAATTGGATTAAGGAAAAACCAAGCAAATATTTTTTAGATAATAGTGAAGTTTCTCAAATTAATTCATCTTTGACAACAACTGTAAATGTTTGTATTTGCCAGAAAATCCAAACAAATAAAAATCAATGTTTTGAAGGTGTTAAAGCTAATGGAGTAGGTTTTATTATTTTAGAAAATCAAGCTAAAGAATGGATTAAACAAGATCTTAAAAATAAACAAGTACTCAAGAAATTATTAATTGGAGATAATTTAGCAAAAAATCCTGATGGAGTTCCAGATAGATGGATTATTGATTTTAACGATATGTGTATTGAGGAGGCAAATGAATATAAGTTTCCTTTTGAAAGGTTAAAATCAACTATTCCATTAGAACGAAAAAACAATCGAAATCAAGAACTTAAAGTTAATTGGTGGAAATACGAAGGTAAAAGATTAGGATTAAGAAAAAAACTCGAAAATGTATCTTATTATTTTGCAGTTCCAGAAGTTTCTAAATGGTCTATATTTATTCCTTGTCCTATTGATTGGCTTCCAGCTAGGACAGTTAAAGTTGTTACATCCGAAGATTTTTATATTCTTGGTGTTCTGACATCTAATATTCATCGTCTTTGGGTAAAAGCACAAAGTTCTACTTTAAAAGGAGATACAAGATATACTCACAATACTTGTTTTGAAACTTTTCCTTTTCCACAAAATCCGACAACTAAATTAGTCGAAAAAATTAGAGAAACTGCCTTAGAACTCCATCAATATCGCAGCGAACAGATGGAGAAAAAACAATGGGGAATAACTCAACTTTACAACCAGTTTTTTAACGAACCTAGCAGTCAATTATATAAACTGCACAAAAAATTAGATGACTTGGTAATGCAAGCATATAATTTTCAGTCTGGTGACGATATTTTAGAGAAATTATTGTCGTTAAATTTAGAATTAGCAGAAAAAGAAAAACGAGGTGAGGCGATCGTTGGTTGTCACGCACCAAATTAAATTCATTCACATTTCCAATTAATGTAGAGACGCGACCGGTCGCGTCTCTACCAAAATTTATCTAACCCACCAATTAATCCGATCGAATTTATTTAACATCACCATAATTTCTATGATTCGATTTAATTCGGTATTCATCTCAAAAATTCATGGCGATCGCACTAAAACTAGAGAGACGCGATATATCGCGTCTCTACAGGGTATTAAATTTCGATTGAGGTTTAATTACATCCACAAATTGACAGGATTATTTTTGTCTTCTTCCCATTTACTAGGATTATTAACAATATATTCTCGAATTTTTTCCAATGAACCATCATCACGAATAATATGTTCGTAAAAACGAGGTTGCCAAGCAAAATGTTCTTGTTGGTTTTTTCTACACCATCTCGTTACAGAAGCTTTATAGGCATGAATAATTGCTTGTAATGAACCAGGTTTTAATGGTGCAAATTTATTAGATCGATCTGTTGGAGTTGGAGACGCGATATATCGCGTCTCTACATTAGATTGTCGATCGATAGGGCGATCGATAACAATTATTCCGTGCAAATGATTGGGCATGATAATGTATTTATCGACATGAGTAAAAGCAAAATGTTGTGGTATTTCTTCCCAAAATTTTTGTGCTATTTCCCCAATAGGCGATCGCTGCATTTCAGTATTAATAATATTTCCAAAATAATGAATCTTTTGTTGAGTGCAGATTGTTACAAAATACCAGCCATTAGCTGCATAATCTCTATTCGGCAGTCGAATTGATTCTACCCGATATTTATTTTTATATAGTGTCATGGTAACCATCTTTAAACTCTGTAGAGACAAGGCGGGAAAATCGGAGGAATCCTGTGCGGGATTTTCTGAGGAAACCTCAGAAAAGTTTACCCGCCGTTCCGATTTGTTCACCCGTCGTGCGATATATCGCGTCTCTACCAAGGTCGATATTACCCACCAATCAATTCGATCTCATCTATTCAACATCACCATAATTTCTGTTGTTCGATTTAATCGGCTATTCATGTCAAAGATTTATGGCGATCGCACCAAAACAATGTAGAGACGCGAAATTTCGCGTCTCTACCAAGGTCGATATTTGTTTTTAATTTAGTGCTATGGCGATCGCACCAAAACAATGTAGAGACGCGATATATCGCGTCTCTACCAGGATTTATATAACCCACCAATTAACTGAATTTATTCAATCCCTTCAATCCGATCTTCAACTTCTTGATACAATTCACGAAGTCGATCGAGGTTTTCTTCACTGGTTTCCCAGTAACCGCGACCATTTACTTCGAGTAAAGTACCAACCATTTTGCGGAATGAATTAGGATTTAAATTCATCAGACGCTTACACATTTCCTCATCTTCGATGAAGGTAGTGTTGACATCTTCGTAAACCCAATTATCCACTGCATCGGCGGTTGCCGACCAACCCATGGTATTTACCAAACGCTTAGAAAGTTCTCTTACACCTTCGTAACCGTGACTCAGCATACCTTCATACCATTTAGGATTTAATAATTTGGTACGGGCATCCAAACGAACGGTTTCTGAAAGAGTACGAACTTGGGCGTTTGCAGTGGTAGTATCTGCAATGTAGGCATGAGGTTTCTTACCGTCGCCACGCAGACTAGAGACTATTTTGGTAGGATCTGAGTCGAAATAATGGGATACATCTGTCAAACTAATCTCAGAAGAATCGAGATTTTGGAAAGTAGCATCCGCAGTTTTTAACGCCGACTCAAATACTTGACGATTTTCACTCATAATTCCTGGATTGTCGGAATCGAAAGCAAAAGACTTGCGATTGAGATACATATCCTGTAATTCTTTTTCTTCTTCCCAACTGCTATTTTCCACAGCCAGGTTGATGTTAGAAGAATAAGAACCAGAAGCATTAGAGAAGATGCGAGTAGCTGCTTGACGCAGATTAATTCCCATTTCCTCTGCTTGTTCTAAGGCGTGTTTGCGAACGAAATTCATCGAAAGAGGTTCTTCTGCTTCTGCTGCCATTTTCACCGCTTGGTCGAGTAAATTCATCTGATTGATGAATAAATCGCGGAAAACACCAGAACAGTTAACGACAACATCGATACGAGGACGACCTAATTCTTCGAGGGTAATCAATTCTAGTTTGTTAACTCTTCCCAACGCATCGGGTACTGGTTTGACTCCAACCATCCAAAGAATTTGCGCTAGAGATTCGCCATAGGTTTTAATGTTATCAGTTCCCCAAAGGACACAGGCGATCGTTTCGGGATAGTTACCGCCATTATCTTCTTTTTGACGGGCAATCAGGCGATCGACTACTACTTTTGCAGATTTGACTGCTGCCAGAGTGGGAATCGATTGCGGATCTAAAGCGTGAATATTTTTACCCGTAGGCAAAACATTGGGATTACGAATCGGATCGCCACCGGGACCGGGTAATACGTATTCGCCTTCTAATGCCTTGAGAAGCCCGCCTAATTCATTATCGGCACAGATTTGTTCGAGACAGAATTCGAGGTACTCAAACAAAGGTTTTAGGGCATCGGTATCGACGTTTTTAAAACCAGACTGATGTAATGATTCTACCCAAGGTGATTTTTTGCCGAGATTGAGAAAATTCAATCTCGAAACCATCGAAACTCGACCTTCGGCATCGGTTTGTTCTTTAACTAAAGCATTAACAGCGGCGCGGGTTGCTTGAGTAATATCCTGCAACAACTGAACGTCTTTGAGAACGCCTTTATCGTTATTTTGATAGATATCGTTAATGTCTCGGTAGATGCTGTTACCAATAATGCGAGGCAAGGAAAGAAGATTATCTTCCTCGCGATCGAGACTGGCAATATTTACCAAAGTGGCGATCGCTTCTTCTGCGCTGGGGGGTTTACCAACTACGTGCAAACCACAGGGAAGCAAGCGCGATTCGATTTCCATCAGTTTTTTGTAAACCAAACCGACAATGCGATCGCGTCGATCTTGGGTCATTTCTTTCGCGTCGGTTTCTGGTAAATCGATATCTTTATCCAGATTGACCAAACGTGCCTTATCCATAATCGTATCGACGATCGCGATGCCTCGTCCGCCATCTTTTAGGGTTTGGTAAGAACCAATTAATTCACCTAATTCCTGCAAACCTTTATACAATCCAGCATTTTCAGCAGGTGGAGTTAGGTAAGAAATGGTTGCGGCGTAACTGCGACGTTTGGCAATAGTTGCTTCGGATGGGTTATTTGCTGCGTAATAGTAAATATTGGGAGTACTGCCGATCAAATTATCGGGATAGCATTCCCCCGACATACCCATTTGTTTCCCTGGCATAAATTCCAACGAACCGTGCGTACCGAAGTGCAATACTGCGTCAGCTTGCCAAACTTGTTCGAGATAGGTGTAGTAAGCGGCAAAACCATGGTGAGGAGAAGCCGATCGAGAGAAAAGCAGTCTCATCGGATCGCCTTCGTAACCAAAGGTAGGTTGTACGCCAATGAAAACGTTGCCAAATTGCTTTCCGTAAATGAGTAAGTTTTGTCCGTCGCTGTTGAGGTGTCCTGGTGGTGGCCCCCAGTTTTCTTCTAAGCGTTCGGAATAGGGTGTCAAACGTTCGTATTCTTCTACGGACATGCGGTAGGCAACGTTCAATTCTGGACTTTGATATTGCGCTTGTGCGTCATGAATGACTGCTTCCATTAGTTCTTTTGACGATTCTGGAAGTTCTGGCAAATCGTAACCGTTGTTTTGGAGTGCCTTCATCACTTCGTAAATCGAACCAAATACATCTAAATAGGCAGCCGTACCGACGTTTCCTTTATCGGGAGGAAAGCTGAAGACAGTAATCGCTACTTTTTTATCTAATTTAGGTTTTTTACGCAGGTTAGCCCACTTCATCGCCCTCTGCGCGATCGCTTCGATGCGATCTTGCAAGGCGATCGCCCGTCCTGTTGCGCCATCTCTTCCCGATAAAATAATCGGTTCGATCGCGCCGTCTAATTCGGGAATGGCAATTTGTAATGCTACTTGAATTGGGTGCAATCCCAATTCGCTTGCTTCCCATTCTTCGGTAGTTTGGAAGACGAGGGGCAAAGCCACCATATAGGGACGGTTTAGCCGTTTGAGAGCATCGATCGCTTTGGGATGATCCTGACGCGCAGGGCCACCAACTAGGGCAAAACCTGTCAGAGAGATGACTATATCAACCAAAGCTTGGGGTTTGATATCTTTTAAGCCGACATCCCAGAAAAATCGCTCGACTGGTTTGGAGAAATCCAATCCTCCAGCAAAGACGGCAATAACTCTTGCTCCCATCGCTTCTAATTCCTGTACCATAGCTACATAGTGAGCATCGTCGCCAGTAACTAAGTGGGTACGTTGCAGGACTACACCAACACAAGGTGCGAGGGGATCTTTTAAGTCAGCAGAAATATCATCGCGACTGTTAAACCAGTTGAGATATTCTTTGACATCTTCAAACATATTTGGCGCTAGAGGATGCCAAACTCCCATGTCTGGATAGACTACGGGATCTTTGTAACTTACAATTTCTGACTTTTTGTTTTTTGTTTGTGATTTATTAAAAACGTATTTATCAGCCAACATTAGCAAGAAATTCTCCAGGTTATCTGAAGAACCACCCAGCCAATATTGAAAGCTAAGCATAAAATTGCGCGCGTCTTGCGCTTTATCCATTGGCAAGTATTTTAAAACTTGGGGTAGGGTACGCAGCAATTTCAGCATCGCATCTTGGAAAGATGAACCCGAATTTTCTTTACGCTTACGCATAAATTGGGCGATCGCGCTTTTCGATTGACCTAATTGCGCCATCGAAAAAGTACCCATTTTATTCAGGCGCATCACTTGAGGCATCGATGGAAAGACAATTGCTGCATCCAGGCGATCGCGATGCGGTTGTACTGCCGCAACTACTTTATCGGCTAAATCTTCGATAAAAATCAACGAAGCAATAAAAATATTCGCTTCGGCAACATCTGCTTTAAAATTTTCGTAGTTTTCAGAATTTCTTAATTCTTCAATCAAATAACCAGATAATTCGATCGCTAGATGGGGATGGTTTTTATTGATCGATCTAGCAGCCTCAGTAAGCGTGCTTTGATACTGAGGTTCTAACACGACATAGACCACCCTCAGTAAATCTCGTCCCTCGATCGAATCTGGTCTGACGTGACGAATGGTGGACTTGACGTGAGTAAACATAAACGTAATTCTCCTTTGCTGGGGCGATTGGCATTAGTAATGTCAAATAGAATCCTTGACAGAGTTAGGGATATGCTCTGTAGTTTTTTTTGTTAAGTCGCATAAAAGTTTTGTATCAAAAAAAGTACTCAAAATATCCTTTCAGATATGGATTTGACACAATTTGATAAAAAAAAAGAAATCTTCTGTAACAAATTTTGACATTTTTGCTGAGTATTTACTCAATCTTTTTGTTATTAAAGTTAAAACTTATTGTTATTGACTTAAAGCCTAAAAGATGATAAGAACGATTGACTTTATTTAAAAAAATGAATTATTGAAACAATACCGATAGATTTATATTCTCAATTAAATATTTAAAAATACTATTTTTGCAGTAAATTCTCTAGAAGCAATACAAATCGATCGTTTTTAGTTGTCAATCAATGCCACTTAGCTAATTTTTCATGCACAAAATTTTTCAATCCAAGTCATCCATGCAGAAACAACAAATTTCGCCAAAGGTGATGACTTTAAATTTATTTTGGTTGGGCTTGAGTTTACTAATAACTCTTGGTTTTGGCATCGATTCGTTAAGATTGTCTTTTTCTGGCGATTACATAGTACAAGATGATGCCAGACAGCATATATTTTGGATGCAAAAATTTATCGACCCAGAATTATTTCAAAACGATTCGATCGCCGATTACTTTCAATCGATCGCGCCTTTGGGTTTTACCTGTTTGTATAAATTAGCAGCAATATTTGGAATAGAACCATTCGCGTTCAACAAAATCATACCATTATTTCTGGGTTTAATTACCAGTGGTTATTGTTTTGGTATTTGCTGGGAAATTATGCCAATACCTACTGCGGCATTTTTTTCTAGTTTGTTTTTAAATGTCAATCTTTGGCTGATGGATTCTCTTTCTTCGGGTACACCGAGGTCATTTGTCTATCCCATTTTCATGGCATTTATTTATTATTTGCTCAAGCGATCGTTAATACCTTGCTTGCTGACAATTATTTTACAAGCTCAATTTTATCCTCAAACAATTTTCGTTTCAATCATTTTATTGCTTCTTCAGCTCGTTACTTGGAAACAACAATTAATTTTAATCAAAAATAATCTTTTATTAGTTTTTAGTAGCTTATCGATCGCTTTAATTAGTTTATTTGTTTATGCACCAAATTCGTCAAAATTTGCCCCAATTCTAACTGCTGAAACCGCCAAACATTTACCAGAATTGACAGAGGGAGGAAGAAGCGCTTTTTTCTTAGATAATAGTTTATTTTTTTGGTTGCTTGCTCCTCGTAGCGGTATTTTTCCTCACGAATGGCTTTATGCCTGGCCTTATATTTCTTTTTGCGTATTTTTTTGCTTTCTTGGTTTATTAATAGCTAGTTTAGATAGCCAAAAAAAATATTTTCCTCTCCTCAAAAAAATCAATCGTAAATCAACAATTTTTGTCCAGATCGCGATCGCGTCTTTAGTAGTATTTTTTCTAGCTCATTTATTCTTATTCAAACTTCATTTACCCAGTCGTTATACTCAACACAGTATTCGTATAATTATGGCTTTAGGTGATGGAATAACCATCGCTATTTTAATTGACGCGATCGCGCAGCCTGCACGGAGTGCAATCGTGCGTAAATTGAGTAAATATTTCAAGCAAACAAATATAATTAAAAATTTTTTCACCGTTCTTTTTATCTTCTTATTGCTCGTTCCAGTTTATGTAGCCAAACATCACCCTTTATATTTGAAAGCCCTCGGTTACTTACCAGGAGAAGCGCCATCTTTATATCAATTTTTACAAAATACACCCAAAAATTCAGTCATTGCTTCTCTAACTGAAGAGGCAGATTTTATTCCCAGTTTTACAGGTCGTTCGGTTCTTACTGCTGAAGAATATTCAATTCCCTATCATCAAGGTTATTACCAACAAATTGCTCAAAAAACCAAAGATTTAATCACCGCTCAGTATAGTGACAATGTAGAAGAAACAAAACAATTCATTCAAAAATATAAAATTAATTTGTGGCTGATCGATCGCCAAGCTTTCGAACCCAATTATTTAGCTAATAATGCTTGGCTCAAACAGTTTAAAAACGAAACCAATCGAGCGATCGCTACCTTAAACAATAAGCAAATTCCCCTCGTACAAAAAATGCAAGAGCAATGTCAAGTTTTTCAAGAAAAAAAATTAATTTTAGTTCGAACAAAATGCTTGTTAAATTCAAACAATTAAAAGTAAATCGATTGCTAATTTCTAATCCATACTCATAATGCGTTGACTTAATCCCTCAAAGACTAATATACTTTGTTTGTCAATTTAGATCGCCAGTGATTCGGCGCATGAAGAAAACATTGACAATATCAAACAAGAGCAGTAATACAAATGCACTGTAAACCTTTGGCTATTTTCAAGATACTAACTCTAGCCTTATTAGGAATAGGGATAAGCGTTAAAGCAGTTGCTAAGCAATCAATAGATAAAAACAAAAGAGAAAATACAGTTAACTTTTCAAGTGGCAATTTTAACGAAAAAAAAGCTCAAAAATCAATAACTAAAAAATCAAAAACAAGTATTAAAAAATCGATAAAATTTTATTCAAAAATAAGCGATCGCGATTTCACTCCCTACAAGCAACGCGAGCGAAACTTACCTTTAGTTAATAGGAAAAGCCATAGTTTAACAAAAAATCATAGTATTCGATCCCAAGATTTTCTCGCATTAACAATCGCTCAAAGAGATACACAACAAAACCAAAACAATTATTCGATCGATCGTCAATTTCAATTTCCCACCGCACAACATTTACGTAAAGGAGAAATAGTTTTTAGCATTTACAATCGTTTCTTCTTTTTCCCCAACTATCTCGATAATAGCGACTTAGATAATGGCGATACCGCCGCTTATAATAACTTCGGCTTTAGTTGGGGCATTTCCGACACCTCAGAATTAAGTATTGAATTTCAACATTTCGATAGTGCATTCCCTGTCATTCAAGGTGATTTTGATGCAATTACCAGAGAAGGAGATAACGAAGGCACGATCGAATACAAACAAAAACTTTGGCAAAACGAATCCGATACCATAAAACTAAGTGGTATTGTGTCCCTTTCTTTTCCCTTATTCGAAAGAGGTTCGCAATTCTTCGATCGCAACGGCGATCGGGTAATAAACGAACGTAGAAAAGATGTCGTTCCCGCCTTAGAATTACCCGTTACATTTACCCCAAGCGATCGCGCCTCCCTTACCATCTCCCCAACCCTAGCATTCTTCCCAGAAGACAGCGCCCTATTTTTGCGCCGTCCTCCTACAGAAGATTCAGGTTCGTTTGGCACTACATTTGGTTTTATTGGTTCTGCATCTTACCGTATCAACGATAAAATAACCTTGTGGGGCGATGCTTTCCTTCCCATAACTGGCGGTAACACCATCGATCGCGATTCAGGCAAAGCAGAAAAAACGATCGCCTTCAACGCTGGTTTGCGCTATCTCGTCAATCCGCAAGTAGGCATAGACGTTTTTGCTACCAACAGCTTGGGACGTTTGGGTGCATTAGCTTTAACCGCCGACAACGAATTACTTGGAGTTGGCGCGGGTGTTGTCTTCATGCCCGATGCTATTGCTGCCAATCGTCGTCAATCAGAAGGTAGGGACACTCCAGAAGTAAATACACCCAATACCGTTGACGGACTTGGATTTTTTGACGGTGGCACTTTAAATAGCGGACAAGCATTAATTAATTTACAAGGTGGTTCGCAAGGATTTCTCGCTGCTTTTCGCTATGGTTTGGTAAAAGATTTCGAAGCGTCAATTTATCTAGATAGTATCTCTGACGAAATTGATGAATCAGAACAAGGGTTTGGCTTAAAAGCCAGAATATTAGATCGAGCAGAAGGTTCGCCCGTTACAGCCAGTATTGCAGGAACGATCGGTTTGACTAACCAGTCTTTCTCTAATTTTCGTAGAAACGATCGCAACGAATTCGATCGACTCGGTTTAGAAGAAGAAACGCCCTTTTATTATCCAGGCGCAGATACAGATCTCGAAAACAAACTCTATATAATTACTATTTCAACTCCAATTCAATATCAATTCGATCGCGATACTGCTGTTTGGTTGACACCCATTTTAGGTTACGTTCAAAGGGAAGGCATAGAAATAGCAGGATTTAACGTCGGCGGATCTATTGCGATCGCGCAAAATCTTAGCGTTTTAGGCGAAGTCGGCTACAATTTTGCAGGAGTCGGCAATGCTTTTATCGGCGACAAACTAGCAGATGCCATTCCTTGGAATCTTGGCATACGTTGGGACTTAGCCAATCTTTTCGGCATCGATTCACAAAATAGCCCCAACAGTCCTAAATTAGAATTTTACATAACAAATCGAGTCGGTTCTTCCACCTGGCATCAACTTAGAGTTAGAGACCAAGATAAAACGGCTGTGGGAGTTGGTTTGTCAGTTCCTTTTTAAAGCAGCATTGCAATAGTTTTAGGGCGAAGTCATAACGACTCCAATATAGATTAAATAGTTTTAGATTCTATCTGTGTTTTTTGAACTTGTTTATTATTCATAGCTTCGATCGCCACAAAAATAATTCTCACGAGCGCAATGGTTTTATTTCGAAGTCATAACGACTCCAATATAGACGGTTAGCTTTTAGATTTTATCTTGGCTTTTTAAACTTGTTTATTTATTCATAGCTTCGATCGCCACAAAAATAATTCTCACGAGCGCAATGGTTTTATTTCGAAGTCATAACGACTCCAATATAG
>JBOFLQ010000247.1:0-22235 GCA_051657945.1 Xenococcaceae cyanobacterium
AAAAAAATATGACAAAGTGGGACAATCTTGCGCCAAACTTTTTCCGAGGTAACCTCGGAAAAACAACTGGCGCGGCAAAACGAGCCAAGTTAACTGTCAACAAGACAAGTTTATTATCGTACCGCGAGGCTCGTTTTGCCCACAACACCGATCGATCGAGTACCTCCAAACCCAAATATAGAGAAGATTGTCTCAACGAAGTCCAATTTATCTCTCGGGGGAATATGCAGTCACTCAATGACAGGGATAAGAATTTAATAGCTCTCTTACCGATTGTCGATAAAAGAAGATGTCGCTACGGCTTCTATTGTTGTATGGTTGATGGTTGCTACAACTTCCACGTTAGCAGACGCACAGATGTTTTAAGCGGTAATACCAAAGGGTGCGGTTGTGGCAGAGTCAAACATGGATTATACCGCCACCCCATTCATAACAGTTACAAAGCTATGATTGCCAGATGCTATAACACAAAGCACGAACGCTACAAAGATTATGGTGGTAGAGGAGTTGTGGTTTGCGATCGATGGCTGGTGTCTTTTGACAACTTCGTTAGTGATATGCTCCCTACTTGGTTCAACGGCGCAAGACTTGATAAAGATAGTAAGCAATTTGGCAATAAGGTGTATTGTCCCGATCTTTGCACTTGGGTTACCCCAAAACAAAATAACCAACACAGACGTAAAAGAAATATAAAAATTGGGGCAAAAATTGGGGCAGGGATTAGTGTAATGTGAAATATGTAATAACCAATTAGATTAGTTTTACTCAAAAAAAGTGTGCTTTTGGTTAACTGAGATCTTGTATCGACAAGATACGACAATTAATTAATCACTGTACAAGTGCAAGCAAAGCCGCATACTGGATTTGAACCTGTGACCTACCCATTACGAATGGGTTGCTCTACCACTGAGCTAATGCGGCACTTCAGACTCTATATTATAGCTGACGATTATAAAATTGGGTCATCAAATTCACCGATATTAGATTCACTCTTTTCATTGTCAAAATTTTTGGTAGACGAACTATGTTAGTCTCAAAATAAAAAAGATTGTAATGGCAGATTCATCAACCGAACAAAGCAGCGATCGCTCGCGATCGAAATCTACACGCTCAAAACTAGACCCAGAAAAATATGCCAGACTAAAAGCTGAAGCAAAAGCTCCCTACAAAGGATTGAGAATATTTATCTACTTTGCTTTTGGTGCTTCTGGTTTTATTGGAGCTGTAGTATTTCTGGCACGCTTAGCAGCAGGAAAAGATATTACTTCGGACTTGTCTAATTTAGCGCTACAAATGGGTTTAGTTGCTTTGACAATTTTTTTATTTCGTTTAGAAAATAGAGAGAGTAAGTAATAAGTAATCGGTAGTCTTAAATATGCGACTATTACCTATTCCCTACTCCCCTATTCTCTATTCTTCCGAATCTAAATCTTCGTCTTCACCACTCGTTGCTGTTACTTGATTAGCAGAGACTACTGCACCCATTTCCAATTTTTCTTTGATTTGCTTTTCGATTTTCTCTGCTAAATCTGGATTTTCCTCAAAATGTATCACGACATTGTCTCTACCTTGAGCAATGTTTTCGCCGTTATAGCTGTACCAAGCTCCTTTACGAACGACAATGTCTGTTTGTTCGGCAATATCTAACAAACAACCCAAACGAGAAATTCCTTTACCGAAGATAATATCGAATTCGGCAATGCGAAAAGGAGGAGCAACTTTATTTTTAGCTACCTTAACTTTAGCTCTGATTCCATATTCGCCTTCACTGCCTTTTTTAAGAGTTTGAGCGCGACGAATATCGAGACGAACAGAAGCATAAAATTTTAGCGCCATACCCCCCGTCGTTACTTCTGGGTTACCATAGGTAACACCAATCTTTTGACGGAGTTGGTTGAGAAAAATTACTGTAGAACCCGTTTTACCGAGATTACCAGCAATTTTACGCAACGCTTTACTCATCAAACGAGCTTGCAAACCGACTTGGTTGTCGCCCATTTCTCCTTCAATTTCGGCACGAGGTACGAGTGCGGCGACGGAGTCTACAACTACTAGATCGACTGCTGCCGATCGCACTAATTGATCGACAATTTCTAAAGCAGATTCTCCCGTGTCGGGTTGAGCGACGAGCAAGTTATCGATATCTACTCCCAAAATAGCTGAATAGGTTGGATCGAGAGCATGCTCGGCATCGACGAAAGCAGCAACACCCCCGGCTTTTTGTGTTTCGGCGATCGCGTGTAGTGCTAAAGTTGTTTTACCAGAACTTTCAGGCCCATAAATCTCGATCACCCTGCCTTTTGGTAAACCACCACCTAAAGCAATATCTAAGGTAAGTGCGCCAGTGGGAATAGTTTCTACTCTCATTTGAGTAGCGTCACCCAAACGCATAATCGAACCTTTACCGAAATTGCGTTCGATCTGTTTTAGTACTAAACCAAGCGCTTTTTCTTTATCGGGGTTATTGCTAATTGCCATGAATGTCCAAAAATAGTTTATTTAGTTTGAATAGAAGTATTGATGTACCAACAAGCCAGAATTAATATTTTAGTACTTTTGTATTAAATAAGCTAGTATTTCTTCTTTAATATATACACAGACAAAGAAATTACGGCGGAAACTTGCGATCGTCTTAATGTATTGAAATTGTTTGATTTTCAACTGTCGATCGCCTTGCTGCATCAGCTATTTTTAACGCATAATAACTGGCATCTGATGTTACATATAAAGGTTTGTCTTCAAGTAAGTTATCTAAAACCATGTGCGTATCGCGAGCAAATGAACCTTTGCGATTTTCTATTTCTAGAGAAGTTTTTTCTTTTCCTCTCATTAATGTTCCCTGTTCTCCTTCAAAAATTAAAGTGCCGCGATCGCCATGTATTTCAAAATTACGATAGCCGTGGGAAAATGCTTCTCCTTTGCCGTAAGTGACATCTGCTAAGATGCCACTGGTAAAACGCAGTTGTGCTTGACAGAGACAGGAAGTAAAGTAACCAATTTCGGCAGCATCCCAAAAACGTGATTGACAGGTAACGCTGGCAACAGTACCAAATAAATTTGTCAGTCTGTGAATGCGCGAGAGTGCCGCGACAAGAGGAAAACCAAACATTTGGTAATGATAGTTCCAACGATTGTTAACGGGATGTTGGGGCGCGATCGTTGCGTAGCGAGCATAAGAAATATTTCCTAATGCCGATAAATATTGACGTATCGCATGATGTACGCCGCCAAGTAACTCGATATGTTCGACGTGCAGCAACTTTTTCTTTTGTTTGGATAATTCAATTATATCTCGCGCATCTTTGAGATTGAGGGCGAGGGGATATTCTACGACTACGTGTTTGTCAGCTTCTAATGCCGCACGAGCGATCGCTGCATGTTCTGAGTTGATCGTACAAATAATAATTAGATCTAGGTCGGGACGGTTTACTAATTGCTGCCAAGAATCAACGGCAGATACAGCATATTTTTGAGAAAATTCTGCTATTTTTTCGGGTTGATTGCCAGTTACAAGCTTTAATTCGGCTCTATCGTCTTCTTGTAGCGCGATCGCTCTTTTTTGGGCGGCATATCCCGTTCCTACTATACCTACTTTCACAGATTTTTCCTTATTTACTAATACGAATAAAAAATTTTATTCATTTAATGTATGCTTTATACTTGACATTTAATAAATACATTGTTGTCTGCAACGAATTTATTCGATTTTACTTAAATTTTTTGACAATAGGAGTATTATAAAACCGAATTCAGATTGATTTGCCAGAAAATATTCTTTTCGATTTTGACAAATACAAATTGCGCTCGAATGCTAAACCCACATTAGCAAAGGTAAACGAATTAAATAAAACAAAAAAATTAGTTAATAGCGAAATAATTAGGTGATAACCAAAAAATTATTATTCATAATAAAAGCGCCAGCGTACTTTGTAAAATCAAAAGCACTTTCAAGCGCCGAGAAAAGAAAATATTTTATTTAAGTTTCAAAAACTACTGAATTTGCCATTGAGAGAGATAGTTTTTTGCCCATTCCTGACCTAACGACAAGTCATTACTATCTTGAGATTTGTTTTTCAAAATATATTTTTGACGTAGGTGAGCTAGTTCATTTAAGTTAGCAACGTGGACAAAACTCTTTGGCAATCTGTCATTTTCAAAAAAATACTGACCAACGTGACATTGGTCAGTATGATTTCGGTCAACCCACAATCCCCATCCTTTCTCGGCATCGTTGAGCTGCGCTAGAAACTCTAAGGTGTTCATTGCCTTATCTCCTAATTCGATATATTTTTGATTATCCTCCTCGATCGCCTTTAAGGAGTTTTTAACTTGGAAAGATGCAACTAAATGTAATAGCAATTTGCAATTTGCAATTAATCCTTTGCAGTTCTTAATAAAGACAATTATTTTCCTAACAATTTCAAAATAGTTTCTGGAAGTCGAACTATTTGCTGCAAAACTTGTTCGAACCCGATACCGAAGACTAACTGCAAGACTGCTACAATTATTGCCATGGTTACGGCTGTAGTTATGCTGGCTTTGACAACTTTGAGCAGCCAAGTAAAAACTAGCCAAGCCAAAATAAGAGCAGCAACAAACGAAATTAAGCTAGCTGGCATAATATTCGATCTTTTTATTGATTGATAACACGAGCGATCGTATTTGGCAAAGTAGTATAACTTGCCATATAGTTTTATAACTCTTTTTTGGTTAAAATTGAATTTGGCTAAACAACGACTCGATCTTTTACTAGTAGAACTCAATTTTTGCTCTTCTCGCCAACTGGCACAGCGATTAATCCGAGCCGGAGAAGTCAGGGTCAATCGACAAATTGTTGACAAACCAGGAACTGAAGTCGATCTTGCTGCCGAAATTGCGATCGAACAAAAACCAGCTTACGTTTCTCGCGGCGGCGAAAAATTAGCCAAAGCTTTGCAAGTGTTTCAAATTCCTGTTGAGGGACGCATTTGTCTAGATGGCGGGATTTCTACAGGAGGTTTTACCGATTGTTTGCTCAAAGCAGGAGCAAAGCGAGTTTACGGGGTGGATGTCGGTTACGGACAAGTTGCGTGGAGTTTGCGTCAAGACAATCGCGTCATTTTAAAAGAGAGAACTAATTTTCGATATTTAACTGGTAAGGATGTGTATGGGGATGCAACTCCTGCCGATTTGGGAGTAATGGATTTATCTTTTATTTCTTTGCGTAAGGTTTTAGAACCTCTCTGGAATCTTTTATGCGAACCAAAAGAAGCGGTGTTATTAATTAAACCTCAATTTGAAGTAGGTCGAGCGCGAGTGGGTAAAAAAGGAGTAGTTCGTAATTCCAGCGATCGAGCGCAAGCAATTATTGACGTACTCGAAGCAGCGCAAAAATTAGGTTGGCATTACCAAGGATTGACTTTTTCTCCAGTTAAAGGCCCAGCGGGTAACATTGAATATCTTTTGTGGTTGAGTATATTAAACTCACAACCGTCGTTTTGTCTAGAAATCGTCAAAGAGATTGTTACTGAAGCAGATGACTTTTTTAACCAGACAACTGGCGAACATAACTCTTCTTTGATTAGCTAGCTTGAGGAGTGCTAATAAAACTCGTCAATTTCTCTGTTAGGTAACTTCAAAATATAACGATATCCAGACTCTGGCATTCCCTGCACGACAATTTGTCCTCCATGCAGCTCGATTAAGTGACAACTGAGCAAAAGTCCGAGAATCTCGCGAGAAATTCTTTCTGTCGGTTTTTGTGGCAATCCATCAACACCTTCTACAACTGACATTAAAGCAGATGAAGTAAGTACTCGATCGCCCAAAAATGCGTCGCCCATAGCGCTAGAATTAAGTTCTGAAGTTTTAGTTCCGTGAAGAGCTAATGCTCGGGTAACCGATTGTGCGTATAATTCTAGTTGGGGCAAACCATCACCCAACCAGGGATGAGACAGCCAAACAGCAATATTTAAACTGTGTTGTTTGCGAGAAACGTGGACTCTAACCTCCCCACCAGCTTCAGATAATTCCAACACGCTATTAATCAAATAATAAAGTGCTTGTTTGACCTTTTCCTTATCTAACGACCAAATGCGATTACCGGGTTCGACTGACAAGCGAAGTTCTTGTTGCTGTTGCCTAGCATTTTCGATTAAGCTGTTAATAACCTGCTGACATAACATTTCAATATCTATAGAACTCAAGTGCAAGCAGGAATCGTTTTGTTCGAGAACGCCAAGATTGACAATTTCGTCAACTAAAGAAATCAAATTTTGTCCGCTGTTGTGAATAATTTCAAGATATTCTTTTTGTTTGACTGTCAAAGGGCCATAAACTTCTCGCCTAAGCACGCTAGCCATACCGATTACCGAAGTTAGGGGAGTACGTAATTCTTGAGTTAGTTGTCCGAGCAATCTAACTTTAATGGCATTGGTAGAATTTAGCTCGATCGCGCTAGCAGTTGTTAGAGATTTACTAGACACAGGACGAGTAACAGGAGGTTCGATCGCCCAGAAAGCTTCTCCTCGACCCAACCCAGAAAAATCGCTTAACGAGTCTTCTACAACTAAATTAGAGCGATTTTTGAGCAGATAGTCTCGTTCGAATTCGCGCAAGCACCAGCGAGCAGTTAGAGCCAAAAAATCTAGATCTTTCTCGCTAAATTGACGAGATACCAAGTCCATAACTTCTAGAGTGCCGATACAATGCCCCTCGGAAGTCACTAAAGGTACGCCCAAGTAAGTGCGAATACCAAAATGTTGTACTAGAGCGGTATTGGCAAAGACTGGAGATGCGATCGCGTTTTCAATAACCAGAGTTTGTTGGCTATCGATAACGTAGGTACTAAATGACTCTTCTAAAGACAGTTTTCTCTCAGTTGCCAATTGATTCATCAGCCCAATGCGAGATAAGCCTACCGTCGATCTAAACCAAAGTTCTTCCTCAGCTACTACACCTAAAATGCAAATAGGCACTTCTAGGAAATTAGCAGCAGTTTGAGTCGCCTCGTCAAAAACTGGAATTGTTTCCGCTTCTAGTAAGCCTAATTTACTTAAGACATTAAATCTTTGTTGTTTTCTAGCACTTGTAGTCAAACCATCCAAACGGCAAAAGAGTCCGTTACTCGGCTTTATCATATTTTTGACTCTTATCCCCTAATCTACTGCTTGCACACATTGTTACCAAGTTTTTGCATTTGCTATATTTAAAGTTCCCTAAAATGATTCCGAACGAACATTTTAAGCATAGATTCTTGGGAAATGGTGAATTTTTTGGCTAAAGAAACTTGAGAAAGGTCAATTTTATTCAAAAAAATTTCGCTCGAGTAAATCTTTATGTCGAAGTTTAGTTTGTGTTAGACCAAGCTGGGTGGGCAAAAATTGAGGCGATCGTTCTTACTCCCCTAAGTTGGTTGGAAAGGGGAAGGTGTCCTCTAGGAGCGCTGAGATCCCAGGTAAACTCAGCAGGGTAACGAGTCCATTTATCGCTTTTCCAGCCAATTTTCTGCCAGAGTTTGGTATAGTTTTTGCCTTGTGACAACCACAGTTGTCTTTGTACGGAAAAACCAAATTTTCCTTCTGAGTGCATCAACCAAAGTGAATCGATCGTACGCAAATCGGTAATCGGAAATTTATCTACTTCTGTAAAATAAAGCCATTTTCTTTTAACTGCTGCTTCTCCTGCTAGTTCGCACATTTTTTGAATGGTGAGCGAGTCGGCGGCTTGAAAATCTTGTTTGGCTAATAGCTGTTGTAGGGGATAATAATCGATGTTTCGCTCTGACAAAAGAGGTATTACACCATAGGGAAAATAAGTGCGTAAAAATTCTTGAGTTGTGGTTGTGTTGGCTTGATAGAGAGCTTGATAAGCTTTGCCGACTACTAAATTGGCTGGTTCGGGACGATCGACCCGTAAAAACTCCATCAGCACTTCCAATCCAGATTCTTCAGCATTAATCAGTTGAGGAATTAGCTGAAGTTGATTTTTCTCTGATTCAGAGCTAAATTTGCGGCTTGGCTCGCTGATATCTCCCATGTTGTTTTGCTTGGCTTTTGTTTATGAATGAGGCGTTAACTATTTTGTCGATCGATGCTTTTGCGCTTGCGCGAAACCGTGCTTCGTCAGATTCAGTGTTTCCGTTAGAAGTCACCCTCGATCGCTGCTTGCGTTTCTATCTGGTTGAATCTTAGGTATTATCACACTTTTTTTGTAGCTAGATCAAGCGAGTTGAGCGGTTAAATTTATGGCTGGGGAATAGAGGAACGTGTGCCGCGTCATCCGTCGTAGCAAATTATTACTTTTGAATGAATGACTTTGCCCGATGACGGCGCAATGCAATTCGGGCGGCACACTGAGGAGCGAGGTTACCTCGCCAAAACAGCAAAGGATGCCTTATTCGAGGTTTCCTCGAATAAGCCTTCGGCATCCGCGGCCGCAAGGAAACATGTGCGGCGACTAAAATTGGCGACGCGGGTGCTTCTTTGAGCTATTACTTCGTTTACGCCAATCGTCGCCTCCCGAATCCGCGCCTCCCCAATGCCCTTTGCCCTTTGCCCAATGCCCAATTATTTAACGTATCCCTCTTTGTAGGCAAATCGAACTAGTTGAGTGCGATTTTCTAAATTTAGTTTGTTAAGAATATTACTTAAATGAGTTTGTACGGTGCGGTGACTTATATATAAACGATCGCTAATTTGTTTGTTGGTGTGACCTTGAATCACTTCCCAAAATACTTTTTTTTCGGCTGGAGTTAGAGGCAAAGATAAAGTTTCAACTGTAGATTGCAGATTTTCGGCGAGCTTGTTCGGTAAGATTTGAGTACTGACAGTTGACGGTAGAGAATTATATGTTTTGGGATTGGTGGGAGTGACTTTATGCATAAAGTCAACTAAAACAGCGTGAAATTGACGCGTTCTTTCGATCGATCTTTCGATTTTAGCAAGTAATTCTTTCATTTCAAAAGGTTTGGTCAGGTAGTCGTCTGCACCGCAGACGTGACCTTCGGCTTTATCTTCGACTTTGTCTTTAACTGTAAGAAAAATAAAAGGAATCAACCCTCCTGCGTTTTGATTTCGCAATTGACGGCAAAATTCGAAACCGTTCATTTTGGGCATCATTATGTCGGAAATAATGACATCGGGAACGAACTGTTCGAAAATTTTTAAAGCTTCGATCGCAGAAGCTTCGTCTCTAACTTGATATCCTTCTTTTACTAAAGAATGTTTTAAAACTGTTCTGAGAATGCCATCGTCATCAACTACTAAAATTTTTTTCATGATTTATGTTGGTTTTTATAATTAAAAAAGGATTTTTAAAACTTCAAAATGTCATCAATAATTTATTCTAGATGGTTTGTTGCTATTGATTCTAGATCTAGAAGTATACTGACAAAGTGTGCCTAAATTTGCCAAATGAAAATTATTTTAACTATGTAAGAGTGTTTTTAAACCCATGTACGAAAAATTAACTCCCCCCAATACAGGTTCTCAAATTACTTTTGCTGATGGTAAACCAATTGTTCCTGACGATCCGATCGTGCCTTTCATTCGTGGCGATGGAACTGGTGTAGATATTTGGCCGAGTGCAGAAAAAGTAATCGATGCGGCAGTTGCGACTGCCTACGGCGATAAACGTAAGATTCATTGGTTTAAAGTTTATGCTGGCGACGAGGCTTGCGATCGCTATGGAACTTATCAATATTTACCCGAAGATACTCTTAAAGCCATTAAAGAGTATGGTATTGCCATTAAAGGGCCGTTAACTACTCCTGTAGGCGGCGGCATTCGTTCTCTTAATGTTGCCCTCAGACAAATCTTCGATCTCTATGCTTGCGTTCGTCCCTGTCGTTATTATGCAGGAACTCCCTCGCCGCACAAAAGTCCTGAAAAACTTGATGTTATTGTTTATCGAGAAAATACAGAAGATATTTACTTGGGGATTGAATGGTTCGCTGGTAGCGAAGTTGGTAGCAAATTAATCGATTTACTCAACAATGAACTGATCCCCGCCACCCCCGAACATAAAGGTAAGCAAATTCGAACTGATTCGGGGATCGGGATCAAACCGATTAGCAAGACTGGTTCGCAACGTTTGGTGCGTCGCGCCTTAGAACATGCTTTGCGACTGCCTCCAAACAAGCAACAGGTTACTTTGGTTCATAAGGGCAATATTATGAAATATACCGAAGGGGCTTTTCGCGACTGGGGTTACGAACTGGCAGTAAGTGAATTCCGCGATCGCTGCATTACCGAACGGGAATCTTGGATTTTAAGCAACAAAGAAAAAAATCTAGAGATTAGTATCGAAGATAATGCCCGTCAAATCGAACCTGGTTATGATTCTTTGACTTCTGAAAAAAGAGAAAAAATCTCTCTTGAAGTTAAAGAAACTTTAGAAAAAATTTGGGACCAATGCGGCGATGGCAAATGGAAAAATAAGGTAATGGTTAACGATCGCATTGCTGATAGTATTTTCCAGCAAATTCAAACTCGCCCTGACGAATACTCGATCTTGGCAACTATGAATCTTAATGGTGACTATCTTTCCGATGCGGCGGCGGCGATTGTCGGCGGATTGGGTATGGGGCCTGGTGCTAACATTGGCGATCGTTGTGCTATTTTTGAAGCTACTCACGGTACTGCTCCCAAACACGCTGGACTCGATCGCATTAATCCAGGTTCGGTGATTCTTTCTGGGGTAATGATGTTAGAGTTTATGGGTTGGACTGAAGCAGCCAATTTGATTCAAAAAGGTATTGCTGGTGCGATCGCCGAACGTCAAGTTACTTACGACTTGGCGCGCATGATGGAACCTATTGTCGAACCACCTTTAAAATGTTCTGAGTTCGCTCGGGCAATTATCGATCGTTTTTAAGGCAATAGGCAATAGAAAACATAAGAGCCGATCGCCAAATTTATGCCTATTCTGTTTACAAATATTTAGTATTCGAGCGATGCTGGTGATGCTTAAAAAATACTTCGATATAGTCTTGTATAATCGTTTTGAAATCAAACGGTTATGCTTTGGTAGCCCCAATGTTTAGTTGTCGATCGCGATCGAAAGCAGTCAGCTTGACGAGGGCAAACCACTGATTCCTTTCAATTTCAAGTTTATTCAATTAACTAACTCCTGAGTCTTATGTCAGAGTCATTCATAGGGGGTCATTACAAAGTTATCAGTTGTCTGAGAACGACACAATTTTCCGAAACTTACAAAGCTGAGGACACACACCTATTCGGAAATGCTCTGTGCGTTATCAAGAAGCTTCGACCTCAGTCGAATCAGTCGTTTGTTTTGGAAACGGCAAGTCGTTTGTTTGAAAGCGAAGGCAAAACTTTAAAAAACTTGGGAACTCACTCACGCATTCCCCAACTAAAGGCATTTTTTGAGGAAAATAATAATTTTTATTTAGTTCAAGAATATATTGAAGGTAAAGACCTTAGTAGTGAAATTTTACCTGGGGTGCAATTAGACCGACAAAAAGTATTGGAACTTCTTGTTGAAGTTTTAAATATTTTAGATTTCGTACACAGAAAAAACGTTATTCATCGAGATATTAAACCTTCTAATTTAATCAGACGTGAGTCAGATGGGAAAGTTATCTTAATCGATTTTGGTGCGGTCAAAGAAATTACTAACCCGACCATAGTTTCTCACCATGGTAGAGAAGTTGAAGATTTGACTGTTGCTGTCGGTACTTTTGGTTACATGCCTCCCGAACAGCAAATGGGCAGACCGCGCTGTAACAGCGACATCTACGCTTTGGGGATGACTGCTATTCAAGCTTTGACTGGCATTCATCCCAATGACTTGCCCAGAGATTCCAATACCGATGAAGTTGTCTGGCGCAATTTGGTGAAAAACAATCGGGGTCGATTTGGCGCTTTAGCCAATATTATCGATCGCATGGTGCGGCGCAATTTTATCGATCGCTACCAAACTGCTGAAGAGGTACTCAAAGACATCGGCAGAATAGATCCACACTCTATTGTAGATCCGAATTCGATCGAACCAGACGGCGCTCGTCCCTCTCGCAAGCCGTCTTTTCCTGCTTGGAAACTAGGACTTGTCGGAGCAATCGTACTGGTAGTCGGCGGCGCAATGATATTGATACCCAGATTTATCTCGACTTCTCAAGCTGTTAATTTTTATAACGACGGCAATAGTTTGCTCGATGCGGGCAAATATCAAGAAGCTATAGCTGCTTTCGATCGCGCCATCAAAATTAAACCTAGATTTGCATCTGCTCTAACTAATAGGGGATTTGCCCTCGGCAAAATGCAACGCTATTTAGAAAAATTTTCTTCTTGCGACAAAGCTACACAAGCAGACCCTCAATTTGCTGAGGCTTGGAACTGCAAGGGGTTGGCTCGTTTTGAGCTAAAGCAATACCAACTGGCGATCCAAGAGTACGAAAGCGCGATCGCAGTAGACTCTAACTCTTCTCAAGCTTGGTTTAATAAAGGTCAAGCTTTGCTACAAATAAAACAATACGAAGAGTCTTTGGCTGCAAGCCGCGAAGCTCTGTTTCTCAATCAAGATTACTTTTTAGCTTGGACGCAAACTTGTCGGGCGCTTTACGAACTGCAACGCTATCAAGAAGCTAAAATTAATTGCGAAAAATCTCTCAAACTCAAGCCAGATTATCAACCGACTAAACAGTTGCTAGAGCGAATTCAAAGCAAGCTAAACACTTAGGTGCAGTTGCTATGGTTGCATCCGCTTCAGTTACTCGATTAGTTTTAAGCGAATACAACCAGTCGTAATTTATTTAGAATTCACCGCCGCCAAAAAATAACTCCATAAAATTGACTTTACGAGTAATGGCTTGTACTCCTCTTTCATTAGAAGCAGAAGCAATTTTTTCCTGCTTCCAGCGACTGTCGAGAAGGTTGTCGAGAACACGGTTGCTATCGGCTAAAGTAGCGCCTGGCTCTAGAGTAAACAAAACGAGATTGCAGCTATCGGCACTGGCTTCAGTTGCTGTAGCGCAAATTGCTGGAGGCACCTTGCCTTTATGGTAGGTATTAAAAGCCGCAATCCTTCCACCATTGGCAATGTAATTATCCAGTTTGGCAGCAACATCTTGGCACAGTTGTTGACCGTTTAAAGAATTGGACAATGCTTTATCGTTCATTGCCTCGGCACTCCAACGAAAGATAGCTTGCTCGCCACCTTGTTTGTTTTTTACCATTGTGGCAATATTGCCGTTGTTATTGGTGCAGTAAAAGTTGCCAACTTTATTAGTTTGGCTTGCCTGAGAGCCGCCCCAAGCCGATGTAGCGCCAAGTGCTAAGCTTGCGGCTGCGAGAATTGGTGAAAAATGTTTAAATTTCATAGACGCACTCCTAAAAACTCGAAGACTCCTTAAATTAATCCCCTTCATAATCTTAGCAGATTTTCGTAACACCAAAATTTCTTTTTGTCAAGTTATCTAACACTAACCAAGTGAAATTTACGTCAGATAGAAGCACAATATGCAATTTTTGCTGCTTATTCTTGTCAATATACAAAAAAAGTTTATTTTTTTTAATAATATAAATGAACGAGTAATGAAGATTTGGTAAATTTTGTGAAAAACAGGATATGTCAACGACAAAATTCAGCCAAATTGCCGATCTATTAAACGCAATTAGCAGTAATATTAGCTTGTGATTCTTGGCAAGCACATAAATTTTCTCCGAAAAATATTAACAAGTTTCGATCGCATTAAAGACACAGGGCGTATGGCTCTAATTTGTGCTTTAAGAAAATATAAACGTTACTTAGTTTACATCCTCGATCGATAATACTAATGTAGGAGTTTTTTAAGCAAAAAAATAATTTAATAGATTGAATTGATGATTGGGAATTAAAATTTCAAAAGTTATTTACATATTGTTAGCAAGATCGATTTATTGTTGGCGAGCGATTTAAGTAAAGTGATTGAGGAGTAATGTAGTCGAGAAGATAACATCATTAATTGTTTGAAACAATAATTTTCAATACCTCGAACTTAGTTTTTTTTTACAGGATCGGGACAGTTTTTTAATGAATTCACGTTTAAATTCAGGTTATTAATTTAATCGAAATGACAAAAAAAATTTTTTATTTCGTCGATCGCAACAACCGCGCACAGTTACTAACTCTGTCGATCGTGTTTTTAACTTTTAGTTATCAAGCTGGCGCGATCGCCATGCCCAAAAACAGCCAAAGCGAGTTAAAACATAACAAAGATGCGAAAACTTTGTACTTGGCGCAAAATCCCAGCCCAGTACTGCCGAATCAAGCGCAACAAAATATAAGCCCGATCGAACCGAACCAACCAGACGCGCCAGAACCTCTCGCACCGCTACCTCCTTCAGAAGATCTACTCAAGAATCCCTCTCAACCTCAACCCACTCCAGAAAAACTGCCAGAGTTTGCTGGTACGATCGATGTTAAAGGCTTTAAAGTTGTCGGTAGTACGGTATTTTCTCAAGAAAAATTGGATCGAGTCTTAAAAAGCTACAACAACCGTCCCCTAACTTTTGCCGAAGTACTGCAAGCCGAAGCAGAAGTGACCAAACTCTATGTCAACGAAGGCTATATCAACTCTGGTGCGATTATTCCCGAACAAACACTCGAAAACGGAATTGTCACCATTCAAGCAGTCGAAGGCACTTTAGAAGACATTCAAGTTACCGTTAGCGGCAAACTAAATCCCAACTACATTCGTAAGCGTTTGGCAAAATCCACAGGTGCGCCTCTCAACGTCAACAAATTGCAAGAAGCACTGCAATTGTTGCAGTTAGATCCCTTAGTTCAAAATCTCTCTGCCGAACTGTCAGTGGGTGCGCGTCGAGAAGAATGGTTGCTGGCGATCGAGATCGACGAAGCCAAGACGTTTCGTCCGCGTCTGTTTATCGATAACAGTCGTACTCCTAGCGTTGGCAGTTTTCAAAGAGGGATTGAAATTATTGAAAATAACTTAACTGGTAACGGCGATTCCATCAATTTGGCTTACAAAAATACTGACGGTAGTAACGAACTTGATGGCGGCTATACCATTCCCATCAATACTGATAATGGAACTCTCGGTTTTAGATATCGTAACATCGACAGCGATATTATTGAAGAACCCTTCGATCGCCTCGACATTAATTCTAAAACCAATACCTACGAACTGACCTATCGTCAGCCAATTTTGCGTTCTGCTTCACCTCAAGCAACCAAAGAATTGGCGCTAGGTTTGACTGGTTCGCTGCAAAGAAGTGAGACGGAATTAGGGGGCGATCCGTTTCCCCTTTCTGCTGGCGCGGGGAACGACGGCAAGACCAATGTTACCGCATTGAGATTTTTTCAAGATTGGACGCAGCGTACGCCTCAAGATGTATTAGTAGCGCGATCGCAGTTTAGCTTGGGACTGGATGCCTTTGATGCCACCAAAAACTCAGGAGATAACCCCGACAGCCAGTTTTTTGCTTGGCGGGGTCAAGTGCAATGGTTGCGACAATTGGCAAAAAATAATACTAACTTGCTTCTGCGTTCCGATATACAGTTATCTACTACCGACCTCGTTCCGCTCGAACAATTTGGTTTGGGGGGAATTGAAAGCGTGCGCGGCTATCGACAAGACGCGCTACTGAGCGACAACGGCATTTTTGCATCTGCGGAGGTGAGAATTCCCATTTACACCTGGCAAGAAGCACAAGGAACGCTTGCTTTTATTCCCTTTTTAGATGTTGGCACTGTCTGGGATAATTCTAACAATGAAAATCTCGATACAAGTACTTTAGTCTCTTTAGGGGTAGGCTTGCAACTATCTTTGAGCGATCGCTTCCAAGCACGTTTGGATTGGGGTATCCCTTTAGTCGATTTAGATGATTCTAGTAAGAATACTTGGCAAGAAAATGGCGTTTATTTTTCCGTTCAATACTTTCCTTTCTAAGAGCAAAAGGATGGAGTTTTTATGAATTTTCTAAGACAAAAACAAAAAGTTACCCGCAAAAAAAATTGGCTTTACTTTGGTTTGTTTATTTGTTCGTTGTCCCTTGTTTCCCTAAGCGTTTTTCCCAACTCAAATGCTTTGTCTACCAACATAGCTAAGAATTCCGAACCGATCGCCTTAGCGCAACAAGGAAAAGACCTCTATGAAGCAGGAGAATTAGACAAAGCGATCGACACCTGGCAAAAAGCCGCCGACGCTTACCAGCAAAAAGGAGATAATTTGGGAGCAACCGAAAGCTTGCTCAACAAAGCCAGCGCCCAACAAGCCTTAGGACTTTATCCCCGTTCTTGTCAGACGCTGTTGCAAGCTTTTGGGACAAAAGACCTCAATTGTAAGAATTTGCGCGAAAAAAGCAGCGCGATCGAACAACAAATTAGCGAAAACGAAGGCGATGCCACCAAGCTACAACCAGAGTTAATCGCATTGGTGCAACCCCTCGTCCAACAGCCAGATTCGACGAACAAAGCAGTTGCATTGCTGAGAATTGGCGATTTTTTCCGCGAGAACGATAATCTGCAAGTTTCGCAACAAGTGCTGACCATGAGTCAAGATGTTGCCAAAAACATGAATTCTCTTGCAGAAGAAAGTGCAGCTTTGCTGAGTATGGGTAATACTGCTCGTGCGATCGGCAACAGACAAAGAGACAGATTTTCCCCACTCATTACGGCTTTTAATGTCATTTCCACCGAAAATGCTTCGGCATCCGCTGCCTTAAAACCATTTCAGCCAGCTTTAGACTATTACGATCGCGCTGCAAAAAACGAAGATTCAAACATTAACGCGATCGAAGCCAAACTCAATCAACTCAGCTTATTAATCGAACTGCAAGACTATTGGCAGAATGCAACCAACCAAGTCAAACAGAAAGAAAAAGATTTTGCCAGCGACGATCCCACTTTCCGCGCTCAACTTTTATCTGGTGCCGATCGCTTACAAAATGAAGTTAAGAAAACACTTGTCGAACGAGAGTCTTTGGTGGCAGCAGAATTAGAACGAGATATCGCTAATATTCCACCAAATCGCGCCTCACTTTACGCTCGCATTAACTACGCTCAAAGTCTCAAAAAAATCCAACCAAACGACCCTAAAGTAGCAGATTTGTTAGCATCTGCGGCAGAAGATGCCCGCACTCTCAACAATCCGCTCGCGCGATCGCAATCAATTGGTTTATTAGCTGGTTTGTATGAAGAGAGAGGACAATTAGCAGATGCGAAAAAATTGACCGAAGAAGCGATAAAATTAGCACCAGCTTCCGAAGCACCAGAAATTGCTTATCTGTGGCAAACACAATTAGGACGCATCCTCAAAAAACAAAAAGATCGTCCTGGCGCGATCGCTGCTTACGATAGTGCTTTCAATACGATTAGAGCATTGCGAACCGACTTAGCAAAAACTACTTCTGTCGAGCCGATCTATCGCGACTTTGTTAGCGTGCTACTCGAATCAAAACCCACTCAGGTAGAGTTAAATAAGGCTCGCGATGTTTTAGAATCTCTGCAAATTGCCGAAATCGATAACTTCTTCCGCGATCCTTGTTCTCCAACTTCCAACGAACCTGTCAGCATTGACACCGTAGATAAAGCGGCGGTAGTCGTTTACCCAATTGTTTTGCCAGACAGATTAGAAGTAATTGCCAACCTACCAGGACGAGATTTAATTCATTACACCGCTCAAATCAGCAGAGACGAACTAGAAGATACGATTGACAAACTCTACAGTAGCTCTTTTAGAAATCCTGGATATTCAGAAAAGCTAAGAGGCGTGAGAGGAAATCCCCAACAACAGCAGTCTTTGCAACAAGATTTGCAACAATCGCTGACTTCAGACATTTATACTCCTGCCAATCAACTCTATCAGTGGTTGCTCGCACCAGCAGAACCAGAAATTGCTAAAAGCGGCATCAAAACCATTGTCTTTGTACTCGATGGCGCGTTGCGGAAAATTCCCATGTCGCTACTTTATGACGGACAAAAGTACTTAATTGAAAAAAATTATAATATTGCTACTGCCTCTGGTTTACAGCTTACCGCACCCAAACCTTTGGTGAGAAAACCATTAAAAGTTTTGGCGGCTGGCGTTACTAATGAAGTTCCGCAATTAAAACTACCCGCCATTCCTAAAGTAGAAGAAGAATTAAAAGCGATTAAAACCATCTTTCCCGATTCGCAAATTCTTCTAAACACGCAATTTACCCGTCAAAACCTACAACAACAGCTAAAAAATGCCGAATTTCCTGTGGTGCATTTAGCTACTCACGGTCAATTTAGTTCTACTTCCGAGCAAACATTCATCGTATCTGGTGACACTGTAAACGCAGAAGGTCAAAATAACCCTAGCAACGAACGCGGTAATAATTTACCACCAGATATTAACAAAAATGCACCGCTAGTCAACGTCATTAACGTTAAAGATTTTGGCGAATTGCTCAGAGTTCGCAGTCTTAGTACCAGTCCGATCGAATTACTCGTACTCAGTGCTTGCAACACCGCTGAAGGCGACGAGAAAGCAATTCTAGGCTTGGCTGGTGCGGCAGTAAGAGCGGGCGCACGCAGTACGATCGCTACTCTTTGGGGAGCTAATGACGAAGCTACTTCGCAATTAATGGGTTCTTTCTATCAAATTCTTTCAGATCAACCCGATGCGAGTAAAGCTCAAGCACTGCGAGAAGCGCAATTAAAATTAATCCAAACTCCAGAACTAGAATACCAGCACCCATACTATTGGGCTCCGTTTGTATTGGTGGGGAATTGGCTTTAGAATATTGCTGAGTAGAGACGCGATATATATTGCTGAGTAGAGACGCGATATATATTGCTGAGTAGAGACGCGATATATATTGCTGAGTAGAGACGCGATATATCGCGTCTCTACATGAGTTAATTTCCACAGCAGCGATCGATTCCCAAACTGTCCAAAATTAGCTCGCTGACGGCGTTGGCGATCGCAAATTCACTGTAAAAACTGCGACTAAAATCAAAAGCTTGCATCTCGGTGACGATGGCAATTACTAGCGCACCTAGGTCATTTTCTCCTTCAAGACGCTGTCTGACAAAAATTTGTGCGGCGCGATCGGCAATTTTTTCATTGACCGTTTCAGGAAGAAATTCTTCATCTAACCATTTATTTAAAGCTACTTTTAACCACTCACCTTCCTTGTTGGTATCTTGAATGGGAGGTAAAGTAATCGGTGGAATGGGTTGAGCTGTCATTTTTTGTTATCAGTTGTTTGTCTCTAATATTAAGCCGCCCTAGCAATTTATATTAAGTTACATACCAAAAGCTTATTCTTTGTCTCCCTTGTCTGGACTACATCTTAAAGTTTTTTAAAATTGAATTTTTATGGAATGGGACGTTATTTCAATTGTAGAAGGATACGCGCAAGGCTATTTTTTGATGTCAGACAATGGCGAAGAATTGAATTGGTATTCATCGCGCCAGCGCACACTCATTCCTCTTGACGATCGCTTTCGCTATCCTAAATCTTTGCGTCGCGCTCTCAATCAAGAACGTTTTTCAGTGGCGATCGATCGAGATTTTGATTCTGTTTGTCGTGGTTGTGCCGATCGCGAAACAACTTGGATATCTACAGAATTAATCGATATCTATCATAAATTGTATCGAGCGGGTTGGGCGCATAGTTTTGAAACTTGGTACGGCGATCGCTTGGCTGGAGGGATTTTAGGAATAGCGATCGGCGGTGTTTTTATCGGTGAATCTATGTTTTACCAAATTCCTGAAGGTTCGAAAGTAGCAATGGTTAAATTAGTCGAACATCTTAGAAAAAAAGGATTTATTCTCTTCGACGCACAGATGCAAAATCCCCATCTCGAAAGATTTGGTTCTTATACTATCAGTCCTCAAGAATATCAAATTTTGCTTCAAGAAGCATTGAAGCGCAATCCCAATTTTGTTTAGCCTGAAAAAATTCTTCGATCGAGAAAGGCAGAGGGACGGCGGATAAACTTTTTGGAACGGCGGGTAAACTTTTCTGAGGTTTCCTCAGAAAATTTCGCACAGGCTTCCTCCGATTTTTCCGCCTCCAGAGGGCAGGAGGCAGAAGGAAGTTCTACTCAGGTTAATAGTACGAATCAGGGTTTGGAAGAAGCGGCTGTTAACCTTCTGCACCAAATCGCCTCCTGCACCAAATCGCCTTCTTCAATGAATTTTTAAAATATTTGCATCCAAATTATAGCCAATAAAACAGACGCGATCGCGCCGATTATAGTATTAATAATATTGACTACTTCATTGGTGAGCCAATCAAATTTATCTTGAAAACTCGCACCGATTAAACTTTCAATTGTCGTTGCTATAAAAGCAGCGATAATACACCAAATAATTCCCAAAAGATCGATCGCATTAATTCCCCAAGCAAGAGTTGCGATCGCCATTGAAGCAACTATCCCCGCCAAAGTACCTTCCAAACTTACTGCACCTTCCGTTCCTCTGGCTACTGGTTGCAGGGTAGTAATCAAAAAAGTATGCTTGCCATAAGCTTTACCAATTTCACTAGCGCTAGTATCCGATAATTTGGTACTAAAACTAGCCACATAAGCCAATACCAATAAATCCTTAACAGACGGATCGACAAACAAAGTAGCTACAGCACAAATAGTTGCCGTCAGTGCCGAACCCCAAACATTTTCAGGCCCTCTTGCCCCAGAACGCTTTTCAGCAATACCTTCTGCTTCCTTTTGCTGGATACCGATGCGGGTTACGGCAGAACCAACCAAAAAGTAAAACATAACTATAGTATATCCCTGCCAACCAAGCGTTCCCCAAACTAATACTCCCAAAAGCCAAGCATTAAAATAACCTGCTGTAGTAAGTAACTTTTTCGGGATAGCAAAAGCGATCGCTAATAAAACTGAATTCAATCCAAGGGCAATTAGCCAACTATTAGAAACATCTATTTCGGATAGCATTTTAAAATAGGAAATGGGGCAACGGGGAATGGGCAATGGGCAATGGGCAATGGGCAATGGGCAGAAGATAAGTAGCAAGTTACTTTTAAATGCGTGACTTTTTCCCTGCTCCCCTGCTCCCCTGCCCCCTAATCCCTAGCCCCTCATCCCTAGACAGCTACTTTTTCAGAAAGATAGCCCAAGTCGTTGAGTTTGTTAATAACTTTACTTACACTTTCAGATAATTCTTCGCGATCGGTGCGGCATTCGATTTCTGGATTAAGAGGAGTTTCATAAGGATCGTCAATGCCAGTGAATGATTTGATTTCACCTGCTCTTGCACGCTTGTAAAGACCCTTAACATCTCTATCTTCGCAAACTTCTAAAGGCGCGTTAACAAAAACTTCAACAAAATTACCAATTTTCCCTCTTACTTCTTCTCTTATTTCGCGGTAGGGAGAAATTGCCGACACCAACACGATTACACCGTGACGAGTCAATAAATTGGCGACAAAACCAATGCGACGAATGTTTTCATCTCGATCTTCTTTACTAAAACCCAATCCTTTGGTCAAATTTTCGCGAACGACATCGCCATCTAAAATTTCTAGGTCGTATCCGCGATCGAGCAATTCTGTCGCTAATGCTTTAGTAATGGTGGTTTTGCCAGCGCCACTCAAACCTGTAAACCAAATTGTGACTCCACGCTGTTTCATTTATGTTTCTCGATTTTAATTATATGACTTATGACTCTATGTATTTTACTTTGTCTCTGAAAAACAAAATAAAATTATCTATTCTTAAAGTAGGACGAACTTTTGTACACCGAGGTTTCCTGCGGCGCAATTGAAGCAGAGAAAACCTCCGCATACGCGCCTTCGGAATCCAAAGCGCCGTCCTATTTCCTTTTTTTTCATATAATCACAAAAAAAATAGAGGGTATTTTAAAACTTACCCTCTATCAATTAAACCTTGACTCAATAGGAATTAAAGCAAATGATTAATTAGCAACCATATTTTTTATCGTAGTTATATTCTTTTTTAGGTGGGCAACAATCTTTTTTGTATTCGGTTTTTTTGTGGTCGTAACTTGGTTTGTAATGATATGTACCACCAGCTACTTCGTCTAATTGCTCTTCAGATAATTCAACGAGATTGTTTCTAGTAACTTCAGACATGACTTGTAATTTCCTTTGTTTGTAGTTGTGTTTGTGTTTGTGTTTGTGCGATGAAGAATTAATTGATGAACGAGATTAAATTAATTAACAACCATATTTTTTATCGTAGTTATATTCTTTTTTAGGTGGGCAAAAATCTTTTTTGTATTCGGTTTTTTTGTGGTCGTAACTTGGTTTGTAATGATATGTACCACCAGATACTTC
>JBOFLQ010000248.1:0-11134 GCA_051657945.1 Xenococcaceae cyanobacterium
GCTAATGACTGGCTTCGCATCAATAGGTGTCGTGACTTAAGAAACGTAGTGACTTAACACGCTTGTCGGGTAAACTTTGGGCTTCTTTAAAAAGCCCCCGCTATAGCTGTACCCAGCGTAAGCGGCGGGTAGTTTACTAATTCCTAATCCCTAGCTCATTATCGATCGCCCAGCAATTGTGCGATCGGTTGAGTTATCCAATTCAAGCCAACTGTAAGTTGGTGTTTAAAGGTTGGCAAACGGTAAAGATAAATCAAACGACGAGCTAGATAGGCAAAAGGGCCATCTAGTTTCACGCCCATGCCGCTAATGGTGGCACTATCTACCCCCAATGCCATTATCTCACCTAATTCCTGATAGCGGAACGGTAACATTGGTTTATCTAATATTGTTGCCCAAATATTCCAGGCACAGTAATCGGCTTGTTGAAAAGCTGCTTGTGCGGTGCCTGGTACTTTTTGTCCGTCTGCATCGCGACAATCTGCCACATCTCCTAGCACAAATATATCCTCGTTGTCAATCGCCTGTAACATAACATTAGTTGTTAACAAACCACGCTCGTTATGTTTGATGGGAAGCGATCGAATTAATTCGGAAACTTGAGTCCCCACCGTCCACAATACAATATCGACGGGAACTGTATCTAATTGTCCTTTATAGAGTAACGAAATCGAGTCGGCTTCTACTTTTTCGACTTCAGTGTCCAAATCCAACCAAATCATTCTCTCTTCTAAAGCTTTTTTGGCAGTTTCACGATTAAATTCAGGGGAGGAAGCTAAAATCGAATCGCTTTTTTCGATTAGGCGAATTCTGCCTTTTTCTCCCAATCGATCGGCTAGCTTGCAAGCTAACTCGACTCCACTATATCCACCACCAATAACAGCAATCCGAATGTAATCTTTTTTCTGTTGTTCGAGCAATCTCAGCTTTTCTCCCAAGCGATAGGCATCGTTGAGGGTACGGAAGGGAATGGCATGCGATCTTGCCCCTGGAACGATGTCAAGAGGGGTTTTTCCACCCATGGAGATAACTAATTTATCGTAAGTCAGTTCTGAGGTATTATCTAGCTGTATTAGTTTGCTTTCAATGTCAATTTTGGTAACGCTTGCTCGCTCGAATAAAATGCCCGTATCGGCAAGCAATTCTTCAAAAGGCGGTGCAATTTCCCAAGTTTGCATTTCTCCGGTTATTAATTCATACAAAAGGGGAGAAAATAAAAAGCGATCGTTTTTGTCGATTAAAACGATTTCAGGCGATTGCGAATTTTCCCAAGGAAGTTGACTCAAGCGTAAGGCAGTATACAAACCGCCAAAGCCACCACCTAAAATACAAATACGCATTGGTCGATCGATCATGACAATAACATCCAGGAGACAAGGGCAACTTTTTTTATTGTAGATATTTAAAACAAAGGTAGGAGAGAGGAATGAGGGAATTGTATCCGACCATTGAACCTTATCATCAAGGTCAGTTAAAAGTTTCGGAACTCCACACCATTCATTTTGAAGAATCGGGAAATCGATCGGGAAAACCCGTTATATTTTTACATGGAGGCCCTGGTGGCGGGATTGCGTCAATGTATCGGCAATATTTCGATCCGCAAAGGTGGCGCATTGTTATTTTCGACCAACGAGGATGCGGTCAGAGTACTCCCTACGCTGAGTTACGCGAAAATACGACTTGGGACTTGGTCGCCGATATTGAGAAGCTTAGAGAGCATTTAAATATCGATCGCTGGGTTGTTTTTGGGGGAAGTTGGGGTAGTACGCTTTCTCTAGCTTACAGTCAAACTCATCCCGATCGCGTGAACGGTTTGATTCTGCGCGGTATTTTTATGTTGCGCCAAAAGGAATTGCTGTGGTTTTATCAAGAGGGAGCTAGTTATATTTTTCCCGATGCTTGGTGTGAATATCTCAAACCAATCCCTGAAAATGAACGTCACGATTTAATTTCTGCTTACTATAAAAGATTAATTAGTGATGATAAAAAAGTAAGATTGGAAGCAGCTCGTGCTTGGTCGATCTGGGAGGGAAGTACTAGTAAATTATTACCTTCTCAAAAAACTATGACTCGTTTCGGCGAAAATGATTTTGCGGAAGCTTTCGCTCGAATTGAATGTCATTATTTTGTTAATAAAGGTTTCTTTGAAACTGAAAATCAATTATTAGAAAATGTCGATCGCATTCGTCACATTCCGACAGTAATAGTTCACGGTCGTTATGATGTTGTTTGTCCTTTAGTATCGGCATGGGAATTACATTGCGCCTTTCCAGAAGCAGAATATATTGTCGTTCCCGATGCTGGACATTCGATGACCGAACCAGGAATTCAAACTGCTTTGTTGAATGCTACGGATAAATTTGCTGAAATTTAAATTAATTAACTAATTAATTTCTCTCGATCGAAACTATTTATATTTATTTCTTAGTTATTTATATATTGGTATCTCGTTATATCGATCGATTCCCAAAACACCAGGCGGCAATCTCAGCAAAAAATTAGACCAAGTTGCCAAAAGCAACCTAACGGCAGGGTATAAAAAAGTTACTGCAAGAACAGGTGAATTAGAATCTGGAGGTGCTTTATCCCACGAATTCAATTTAAAAGCCGATCGCAATTATGCTTTTGTTGCTGTCTGCGATCCTAATTGTAGAGATATCGATTTAATGGTATACGACAGCGATGGTAATTCAGTAGAAGAAGATACCGCTGATAGTAATTCAGCATATGTTGTCTACGATGTTCCATCCGATCGAGCTGGTACTTACGAAATTGTAGCTGACATGGCTCGCTGTAATAAAACTACTTGTAGGTATGCAGTAGGAGCATATCGAGAATAATAATATTTAAGAATATTATTAAAGCGATCGCTTTTATCTTATGTTCGATCGATTTAATTATTTTTATCTACCAAATAAATTCAAGATTTAAAATAAAGCCAGGTAAAATATTTTCTCCCGATAAAGTATTAGGAGATTTTAAAATTTCAACTTCTTGTCCTTGACGATAAATTTCTATTTGTTTCGATTTTCGGTTAATCAACCAACCCAAACTAGTGCCATTTTCAAGATATTCTTGCATTTTTTCTTGTAACCCCCCTCTGTCCCCCCTAATAGGGGGGATGAAAGGGGGGTTGGTAGGAGATAGTAATTCAATAACAAAATCGGGACAAAGAGGAATAAATTTTTCTTTTTGTTCTTCGGTTAAACTATTCCACCGTGATAATTCTAGCCAAGAAGCATCGGGAGAAAGAGTTGCACCATTGGCTAATTTAAAACCACTAGAGGAATCGAATACTTTACCTAACTTATTTTGCTCGTTCCAAATCCAAAGTTGAGCGGTAATACCTGCATTTCGATTTCCCGTTCCTCCGCCAGTTGGTGGCATGATAATTATTTCTCCCTTAGCGCTACGCTCAAATCTATAATCTCGGTTATCTTGGCATAATTGGAAGAATTGCTCGTCTGTTAGTTGAATAGCCTGAAAATCAATTACTAAAGCAGTCATGGCATTCTTAACGGCGCGATCGCATTATTAGATAATTTTTATTTTGATATAAATCGAGAAAGATCGTGACAGTCTTCACCCTAAAATTTAGCTATAAATAATCATAAAATTAATATTTGGCGTAGCGATCTAAATTTACCGAGCGATCGAATTCAACAATTAATAACTAAAAAATCGATCGCCGCATTACTATTAGTGACACGGCGATCGATTAAATAAGCTATTGCTTTTGCCTTTTTTATTGAGCTACAGTTTCTTTCTCTTTAGCTAAGAATTTTTCTAGCTCAGTTAACGCATCTGCATCAACTTTTGTCTGCATCGGACAGAATTTTGGCCCGCACATCGAGCAAAATTCAGCAGTTTTGTAAATATCTGCTGGTAGAGTCTCGTCGTGATATTCTTTGGCTCTTTCTGGATCTAACGATAATTCAAACTGACGATTCCAGTCAAAATTATAACGAGCGGTAGAAAGTTCGTCATCGCGATCGCGCGCACCTGGACGATGACGGGCGATGTCGGCAGCATGAGCGGCAATTTTGTAGGCAATTAAGCCATTGCGAACATCTTCAGCGTTAGGCAGTCCTAAATGTTCTTTAGGTGTTACGTAGCAAAGCATTGCCGTACCATACCAACCTGCCATTGCCGCACCGATCGCCGAGGTAATATGGTCGTAACCAGGAGCAATATCTGTTACTAATGGCCCCAAAACATAGAAAGGTGCTTCACTACACTCTTCCATTTGTTTTTTTACGTTAAACTCAATTTGATCCATGGGAACGTGACCGGGACCTTCTACCATGACCTGTATGTCGTGTTCCCAAGCACGGCGAGTTAACTGTCCGAGCGTTTTTAACTCAGCTAATTGTGCTTCGTCAGAAGCATCGTGAGTGCAACCAGGACGCAAAGAATCGCCCAAGCTAAAGGAAACGTCGTACTTTTTAAAGATTTCGATAATGTCGTTAAAGTGAGTATAGAGCGGGTTTTGCTTGTGGTGGTGTAACATCCACTTAGCAATAATACCGCCGCCGCGAGAAACAATGCCTGTAATGCGGTTGCGTACTAAAGGCAGATGTTCGATTAAAATTCCAGCATGGATAGTCATGTAATCTACCCCTTGCTGAGCGTGCTTTTCAATAATGTGCAGAAAATCTTCAGCGCTGAGATTTTCAATGCTACCATGCACGCTTTCTAGAGCTTGGTAAATTGGTACTGTGCCAATTGGTACGGGAGAGGCGTTGATGATGGCAGTACGAATTTCGTCTAAATTGCCACCACCTGTTGACAAATCCATGACGGTATCGGCACCGTATTTAACTGATAAATTTAATTTACTAACTTCTTCATCAATATTGGAGGAGTTAGGAGAAGCGCCAATATTCGCATTCACTTTACACTTAGAGGCAATACCAATAGCCATCGGCTCTAAGTTAAGGTGATTGATATTAGCAGGGATAATCATTCTGCCTCTGGCTACTTCCTCGCGAATTAGCTCCGCAGGAAGATTTTCTCGTTTGGCAACATATTGCATCTCTTCAGTGATGACACCTTGACGAGCATAGTGCATTTGAGATACGTTGCTCTGTCCGCGCCGATTGGCAACCCATTTTGCTCTCATATTTACTTTTACCTCTATTAACAGCTTCCCTCCGCTGGTACTAACCAGACTCAGGTTCTAAGGGACTGTCTCAGCCCGATCGCTCAGGCACCCCTAGCTATGTTTGAATTGTATCAGAGAATAGGGGTTAGGGGATAGGGATTAGGGGATAGGGGATAGGGGATAGGGGATAGGGATTAGGGAACAGTAATGAGTAATGAGTAATGAGTAACTCGTCATTGAGTAATGAGTAATGAGTTAACAGCCAATATTTACTTACTACTTGTTACTTACTACTTGCTACTTTTGCCCGTTGCCCTCTGCCCTCTGCCCCTTAAATTGTTAACAAAACATAAAATACATAAGATAACCAAATAGTCAGAAACAAAATAGTTGGAACGGCAAATGTAGCGGAGGTTTCGGAAAAATTGGAAATTTGAGTGCAACTACCGTATAAAAAAATTGTTAAATAACAAAAAACAAAGATAATCAGAATTATGGCTGGAACGCTTAATATATTTGGAATAACAGCCCAAAATAGCGCCAAAAATCCTACTGGTAACAATGATGCTCCCGCAGTAAAAAAGTCTCCTGACATGCTACCAGAACTACGATAAATTAAACGTAGCAACCGAGCGATCGCCACAATCAGGAAAAATGGAGTCATGCCAAAAAGCCCCAATTCGAATAGGGACAGCTCTAAACTGCTTAAATGGGCAGAACTACCAAAAAGAAAGAGCATATCGGCGATCGCGGCATATACAAACCCAGAAGCGATCGCTTCTGAAGCACTCAACTTGGCAAAAGCGGGATACACTCCTCCACCAGGGTTGATGACAAAGGTAGCAAATGCTTCCCAAGATGCGATCGCGGTATTACCAATCCACTCCGACAGTTTCTGAATTTTTAGTTTGTGATTGTCCACTTTGTTGAGCGCTTTAACGGTAACTCGATAAGCACTTAAATTTTTTTGTTCGCGGAAGAGTTTGGCTGCTATTTTTAAATCTTCCAACGCTTGTAAGTCTTTGTTGAATTCTTGGTAGGCTAGACCGCGAAAGTAATAGGCTTGAGCGTAAGCTCGATCGTATTGAATCGCTTCACTGTAAGCTTCGATCGCCGATTGCGTATATCCTAACCGAGAGCGAGACCTACCTTGATAGTAATGAGCTTTGGCTGTTTTTGAATTGATTCTTAATACTTGATAACAATCATCGAGAACGTTTTTGTCATCACCTAATTTGTAAAGCGCTTCGCATCTTTTTAAATAGGCATCAATATATTCAGAATTGAGCGCGATCGCTTGGGTATAATTTTCTACAGCACCGCGATAGTCTTTTTCTAAAGATTTTTTTACGCCTTTAAAATAAAAATCTTGTGCGTTCAATGTTTGGCGATCGCTTCGGTGGCGAGAAGCATTACGCTCGGGCTGATAGTTTCTGTCGTAACGACGGCGTTTGTTGGTATCGGAAAGAACTTCGTATGCTTGAGTAATTTCTTTAAACTTTTCTGCCGCCGTTGGTTGATTGGGATTAACATCAGGATGATATTGGCGGGCAAGACGACGAAATGAAGCTTTGATATCTTCGAGAGAAGCTTCTTTGGTAACCTGTAGTAATTTATAGTAATCCTGAGCTTTTGCCATCGATCTTTAACTTTTGAAACCGCAGTTAATCCAGTTAGCCTTTAATTTAAAAATTTCGAGCGATCGACAATCGAGCGAATTTATCTTTGTTAGCTATGGCTTTAACTATTGATTATTTAATCTCATTTATAATAAATAACTTGCTAATACTCTACACTATGTTTGGTTTCAATCTTTTAAGCAAATGATAAAGTATCGTTTACACTTTTGAACTTGCTGAGATCGGTACTGTTCGTAAATGAAACAACTATCTTGGCAAGTATTGAAATTTTTTTAAAATTCTACCTTAATGCCGTCAAAATTACCTCTTACTTCCTAAATAGAAGGAACAAAGCAGGAGGTGGAAATTCTTTTATACCTAAGATCGATTGTCATTAAAGTCTATTTGTAGTGAAAATACCTGTTGTTTTTAGCATTTTTAAGCTTAAATACTGGAAGAAATTCTCTTTGTGGTAAAGCTTCTTGACAAGAAGTTTACATTTTTTGTGGTGGTGTGTTAGGTAACAGTATATTTTATGAGAATTTTCCTGCTCGTCTGGTTGGGACAAGTTGTTTCGCTTTGGGGTTCGAAGCTAACCGAATTCGCTTTGGGGGTTTGGGTGTATCAGAAAACTGGTTCGATTACTCAGTTTTCGTTTACTCTGTTGTTTATCTTTCTTCCCAACGTTCTAATTGCGCCTTTAGCTGGAGTTTTGGTCGATCGCATCAATCGTCGTTGGGCGATGATTATTAGCGATTGCGTTGCTGGAGTGACGACTTTATCTATTATGTTTTTGAGTGCGATCGAACAATTGCAAGTCTGGCATATTTACATAGCTGTCGCGCTCATGTCTATTTTTGAAGCTTTTCAATTGCCAGCTTATATCGCGGCGATCGCTCAAATTGTTCCCACTCAACAACAAAGTCGCGCTAACGGAATGGTACAAATTTCCAAAGCGATCGCCAAAATTGTCGCACCAATTACGGCTGGACTTTTAATTAATTTTATCGGTCTTCATGGCGTGCTTTCGATCGATTGTTTTAGCTATATCGTGGCACTTAGTATTTTACTGACAATACGTTTTCCCAATCTCAAAACTAAGAAAATTCAGCCATTAAATTTTTCCCGTCTGCTGCACGAAATTAATTTTGCTGCTACTTACATTGCCAAACGACCTGGATTATTTTGGTTGTTGCTGTTTATTGGTACTACCAATTTCACCATGGGCATTTTAGAAGTAATTTTTTGGCCTTTTATCCTCAATATGGGTTCTAGCGACGAATTGGGTGGTATTCTTTCTCTTGGTGGTTGCGGTATGTTAGTCGGTGGCCTTTTAATTAGTATGTGGGGTGGCCCAAAACGCCGCATTTACGGAATTTTAGCACTAGTACCGCTACAGGGATTATTTATTATTTTGTGCGGTTTGAAAGCCTCAATGGTTTTCTCGGCGATCGGTATTTTTGGCTTTTTGTTCGCTCAACCGATTATTGTCAGTTGTAATCAGTCGATTTGGCAGAGGAAAGTACCAATAAATTTACAAGGTAGAGTTTTTGCCCTCCAACAAATGTTAGAGCGATCGCTGGCAATTTGCGCTTATTTGATTACTGGCCCTTTAATTGATTATGCCCTAGAACCATTGCTGGCAAATCATGGTTTTCACAAATTCTGGGGCGATCGCATCGGTCAGTTTATACAGCTTGAAACAGGTCGAGGTATTGCCTTGTTAATGATTTTAGTGGGAATTATTAACATTGTCTCAGCTTTGGTTGCTTATCGCGAACCTCGACTTAGGTACGTTGAAAAAGAATTACCCGACGCGATCGACTCGAAGGAATTATTGCACAAATCTTTAATTTAAAAGGTAATTTACTTTTAATTCTTAAAATCGATCGATAAATACTACGGTACGATCGATCTTTTTTTAAAAAATTGTGCGATGTTTAAAAAATTAGCAGCCGAAACACTCGGTCTTAGTGATATTGGCAGAATTATTTCGCCTAACGATTACGATAAAGTAGATGCTGATGATTATTTGTTTCACGAAGATGGTGAAAAGATATTTTTCTTAATCAAATCAAAAAAAGATGAATATTGTTTCACCAATTTTGCTCTAATTCATGTTGACGGAGATTCTGCTGTTTCTAGCAAACGTATAGTAAAACGTTATGAATACACTAGTCATCAAGTTTCACAAGTATTTATTGAAACCGCAGGTAACCTCGACTTAGATATTGAATTAAAGTTTACCTTGGGCGATCGCTTAGTTTTTAGTATTGATGTCAATAAAAATTGCCTCGAATCGCTCAAAGATATTTACAAAGTTCTGATTACTATTGGAAAACTTCAGCGTAAGGAAGAAATTGCCCGCAACAATGCAATGCATTGTCTTAATGCCCTAGCATCTATGTACAAAATCGGCACTGTTGACAGTGAGGAAACAATTGTCAAGCACTATAACGCTATTTTTGTAAACTTGAATGCAACGATATTAGAACGCTGCACAAAACGCGACTTTAGCAATATTTTTGAAAAGTATATTCGTGTCTAATCAGCAATTGAAGCAACTTCATGGAAGGCAGAGGGCAGAAGGCAGAAGGTGCGGAATGCACTGCCCATCTCGATCGGCCGAGGCAACCTCGGATTTGAGGGCAGTTTGGTTAAAAGGTGGGACACCATACTTTTAAAACAAGGCGTGTGTCGTTCAATTGTACCCACCGACAACGCAAGACCGCCAATTGGCAAGGCGGTTGTGGCGAATTTACTTCGCCACCTTGTCCGCCGAGGGGGTCTTAAACCCTCGTGGGGTCGAAGGCGAGCAGGATGCAAAATCTTTGTCTCCAACCGAAAAATCAACCTTCTGCCCTCTGCCTCCTGCCTTCTGCCTTCTCCCGAAGGGAGATAATAAATTGTTCGGTTTGCCATGTTAAAAACACGTTCTAAAAATTACGAACAATGAACCATGAACTTATAAACCAATGAAAATTGCAATTATTGCTTCTGGATTTTTGCCTGTAGTTGATGGAGTGACGGTTAGTGGTTTGTATCGAGTGCAAAAACTTAGTAATTGGGGACATCAAGTTTTATTATTTTGTCCCGATTACAGTTCTTTGGCTGATATTTATCCGAATTGGCGAGATTATAGCGGCGAAATTTTACCAGGAGTAAGAGTTGTCAATTTAGAAAGCACTCCTTTTTTAGACATCGATTTTGAGCGTAACGTCAGTCGTAGATCTTACGCGCCACTACTAAAAGAATTAGAAAAATTTCAACCAGATATCATTCATGTAGATGAGCCAGAACGTTTATTTTCTGGATTTTTACGTCGTGCTGGAATCGATTTTGCTAAAATAAATAACATTCCTAGTGTTGGATTTTTTAGAACCAATTTTTTGGAATATGCTGATGATTTTTTACCCCTACCAGAACCTTTACTCAAACTAGTTAAATCGTTATTCGTCAAATTTTTAGCTTGGGTTTATAACTCTTACGATGCAACTTTAATTCACAGCAAAATTACTCAACAGAAATTAATTCAATTTGGGATAAAAAACACAGTTTACGATAATTTAAATGGGTTCGATCCGAGTAAATTTGACAATAAATCGCCCGAACCTGATTTTTTTGCCAAAAAATACGGATTGCCGCAAATCGATCGCCAAGTAAAACTCATTTTTGTCGGTCGTTTGACACCTGACAAAGGTTGGAAATTTACGATCGATGCTTTTAAACAAATTGGCAAGGCGATCGATTTAAATAATTTAGCGCTAATTGTTGCTGGTGACGGCGAAATGTATCGACAAATTGCTACAGAACTTGGTGAAATAACCCCGCATCTCCATCTTCTCGGTCGTGTTTCTCCCAACGAAGTCGTCGATCTTTCAATTAATAGCGATATTTACGTCACTACTTCTGAAAAAGAAAATCGATCGCTTGCTATCATAGAAGCCTTGGCGGCTGGTCTTCCCATTCTAGCACCCCGTGCTGGCGGCATCCCTCAAGATGTTGAAGATGGCAAAAGTGGATTTTTATTTACCGGGCAAGATCGAAACGATTTTGTTATCAAACTAAAATTATTAGTAGAAAACCCTACCTTACGCCAAAAAATGGGACTTTACGGTAAGCAGTATATCCAACAGTATAGTTGGGATCGAACGATCGCTAACTTAGTGGCAATCTGGGAGCGGCAAATAGAAATGAAAAGGGAGCAGAGGAGAAATAATTACTTCTGACTTCTGACTTTTGAATGAGTGACTTTTAACTTTTATTTGCCCAATGCCCAATAAACTAATTATCAACAACTAACCTATGCTAGGTACTTTTCAACAAAGTCATTTAAGAATTGAAATAGAAGCAAGCGAAACCACACTTCGCGATAGTTTATTACAAGTAGACAAACTCAAACAATGGATGT
>JBOFLQ010000249.1:0-23103 GCA_051657945.1 Xenococcaceae cyanobacterium
CGCTTTGTATAACGGCGTTCTGTATTCGGAGGTAACGGACGTATCCACGCCTTACAAGGAAACCAGCAAGAGCGGCACGGCTTCGCCTACGTTATCCGCGCCTTGTAAAACGACAGGGCGGTGACTTCTGACTTCGTGAGATTTTGCTCAAAATTACTGCTCGATTTTTTCTCTATGACAGCCAAAGTGCAAAACTCTCACAGGTGCTTAATTGCCGATTTAAAAAAACAAATTGAAGCAGCACCAAATCGAACAACTATCTTAATTGACTTCGACGAAACGCTCTTTCTGAGAAATTCAACAGAAGAGTATCTTCGCACGGTACAACCCCGTTTTCTTGGAACGATCGGATTAATTGTGCTTGACTATTTCAAGCCTTGGTTTTGGATATTACCCACAGCTAAAGGATTAGAGTTAAGAGATTGGTTGCGAGTAGTAATTTTAACTTTACTTTTTCCGTGGACTTTACTTTTGTGGAGATGGAAAGTCCAGAAATTAGCTCGTAAATATACTAATACAGAACTAATCGAAGCAATCGCGCAGAAACCAAATGCTGAAGTGATAGTTGCAACTAAAGGATTTAGTTCGATCGTTATGCCTTTGCTGAAGCAGATGTCTTTAAAATCGGATCGAGTGATTAGCTGTCGTTTTTGGCAGGGATTTGTCGATCGCCAGCAAGATAAATTAAATCTGGTTGAAGCGGCGATCGGCAAAGAGAAATTAGACACAGCGATCGCGATTACAGACTCTGATGAGGATGACTCTCTGCTCGACGCAGTTGCCGTACCTTGTTGGGTAATCTGGCCAAAAGCTAAATTTGTGGCAGCTACAGCAGATATCTATTTTCCTTTTGTCTATTTAGAAAAAGCAAAAAGACCTGGAGAAAAATTTTTTGCACGCGTAGTTATTGCTGACGAACTAATCGTAGCAATCTTGGCAACTACTTGGTTGAGTTCGATGCCGATCGCTCATGCTTTAGGAATGCTATTTTTTATCTTGTCATTTTGGTGTATTTATGAGTTGGGTTACTACGAAAACGATCTAATTGCTGAAAAATACGAAAAAGATCCAGTACTGTCGAAAACTTACAAACGCTACAAAAATCGGCTCGATTTTCGACAACCTTGGCTTTGGGCGATCTTGTTTGCCGTGCCAGGGACGATTTTGCTACACGCTACAGAATTTAATTTTAATAGCATCGCATTTGGTTTTTCTTGGTGGAAAATTGCCTGGAGTGGAATGTTATGGTTGGGCTTGTTAGTAGCAGTACGCATCACCTATTTAATTTATAACCACATTGACAAACAAACTAGAGTCTGGATTTTTCCGCTGCTGCAAATATATAAATGTTTTGGTCTTTTGTGTGTAACGACAACTAATATAGTTGGTGCGAGTTTATTTGCCGCACAAGTGATTTCGCGCTGGATAGCATATATAGTTTATCGATATGGCGATCGCAGTTGGCCTAAAAAAGTTCCAGTTCAACTATTGCGTTGTCTGCTATTTAGCTTTTTACTAGTCGTCGTTGCTGTGGGAAATGGCAATTTAAACGTATTATTTAATTGGCAAACGCTTGTTATTTTCTGTTGGTGTGCTTGGCGATCGCGCTATCAATTTAAAGGTGCGATCGCTGAAATGGAAATTTTTCGACAATCCTAACGTATTTAAATTCACCATCGGCTTTCGGTCAGAGAGACCCTGCCGTAAAACGACAGGGCTTCCTCTGACTTCGTCAATATTGCCTACTCCCTAACCCCTAATCCCTAATCCCTATCCCCTTTTATAAAAAATTGAACCATTTTTCAACTCTTTTAGTCTAAAAAAAAGAACGGATTGCTGGGGAAAATGGCAAGAGCAATAACTAACGATCGAGTTCGTACTAGTTGTTCGGATCGAGAACTTGTAACACAATGTCAACAAGGAGATTGTGATAGTTTTCGCCTGTTGTATCAACGCTATCAGCAACGAGTCAGATCTACTCTGTATCAATTGTGCGGCGAAGAAATGCTAGACGATTTGGTACAAGAAGTATTTTTGCGAGCTTGGAAAGGATTACCTAAATTAAAAGAAATCAATTATTTCTCAACTTGGTTGTATAGAATCAGTTGGAATGTGGCTGTCGATCGCAGAAAGCAACTTGCCAGACAAAATCGCTCCAGACGATTTTTTTCGACCCATGAACGCTCGGAATTCACTGAAGATGAGCAAAACCCTAGTAATCAGATTTCAGACCCTCAAAACGAGCCAAATTTGATGCAATTACACTATCAAGATTTGGTTCGTCGAGGATTGCAAACTCTTAGCTTAGAACATCGAGCAGTTTTAGTTTTACACGACCTCGAAGATCTTTCGCAAAAGGAGGTATCAAATATTTTAAACATTCCAGTAGGTACGGTGAAGTCTCGTCTTTTCTATGCTAGGAATGCTGTCAAGAAATTTCTCCAGCAACAAGGAGTATCTTTATGACGAAGTTTAACCATGACGATCGCAAGCTAGTTAATTTTTTGCAACAACATCGTCCTACTCCACCCTCTGCTGCTGCCCAGTGCGAAAACCAAATGATGGAATTGGTAGAAAGAGACCATCTATTCTCGAAACATAAGTCCGATCGACCTGTTTGGGCGTTTAGAAGCGCTTTAGTAGCTGGAATCTTTTTGAGTTGGAACGCTTATCGCATGTTGATACCACAAACGCAGATATCGATAAGCAGCAAAGAGCTAGAAGTTTTTTTGGTCAATAGTTGGCATAATGGCATTGGTAATGTGAGTGACATTTCAATCGAAACCATGCCATCCGATTCTTTTTCTTTATTAGCGATCGATCGACAATCACAATTATTGCTTTCCCATCCTTAATCGATTTAAATAGCAGACATTTTTTTATATTTGCATAGATTGCTATTTCTGATTTTTTACTATGTCTATACGTCATCTTCCATTAATCTCTACGATCGCTGTTGTTTCTCTCGGTACTATTCCCGTTCTCGCTCAATATATTCCTAATTGGCAAGTTCGAGACGAAAGCAGCAAGAGCAATTTGTTGCTGTCTCAATACCAGCAAGTGACGAGAAAACCAAGTTCTCTCAATAAATTAGTCGAGCAACTTAATTTAACCGACTCTCAAAGACAAAAAATCGCGACGATTCGCCAAAAATACAAGCAGCCTTTAGGGCAACTACGTCAAAATTTTTATTCAGCGCAAAGAGATTTGGCGCAAATGATGGCAGGTGTTGAATCTGTATCAACAATTCGCAGCAAACACGATGAAGTAACTCGACTTCAACAAAAAATGGGAGATTTATCTTTGGCAAGCATGTTAGAAATTCGAGAGGTACTCAATCTCGAACAACGCCAACAACTAGCGCAAATGATGCAATCTCGTCGCGATAATTGGCGCTAAGAGCGATGAGATCGTATTGCAATATATTAAATCGCTAACAAATATTTGCTGAAAAAAACATCAAATGTTCAGTTAGCTTAATTATTTTTTAAATTGAATTTTTTTGACGATCGAATTGGCAGTGATTATTATTTTAAAACTATCGATATCATTGATTTTTTTTTTCGATCGCTCGAAATATTTAATAAATAAATAAATAAAAAAAGATTTATGTCCGATTTTTTTCTTGAAAACCTTGATTTTTTTTGTGAGTATTCATAACCTTATTAATATTGAAAATTGAGGAGTCAAAATAGATGAGTACAATCATCGGAACTGTAGATAATGATACTCTTAGAGGAGCACCAGAACCCGACCTAATTGTTGGCACTAATAAAAGTAATAGTGCTGGTGGAAATGATTTATTAATTGGCGGTGATGGAAACGACACCCTTTCAGGAGCTTTATATACTCCCATTAACATTCAAGACAGAAATCGACAAATAAGTACCCGACGCTTGGGAGATAAAAGTTCCTTAGATACTCTTACTGGTGGAGCAAATATAGATCGCTTTGTGTTGGGGGGTGCTGTTTTTGGAAACGAGCAAGCTTCTGTTGTGTTTTATGATGAAGCTGGCGATAGCGATTATGCCTTAATTACCGATTTTAAAGCTAATGAAGATATTATCGAGCTGGGTGGTTCTAAAAATGATTACAGACTTACAGGTTCGCTGACAGAGGGATCGCCAGCAGGTGTCGGTCTTTATCGTCAAGATGAATTAATTGCCATCATTCAAGGCGACACCGACCTTAACATTAATGCTAAATATTTTGAGGGTTCGGTGTAGATAAGTAATGTAATTAAGGGTGGTACTTTGTATCTATCTTTTTAATACTATCTCAAGCACTAATATTTTAGTCCGATCGTTATTCGTTGTTGAGATAATCGCACATAGGCGTGGTAACACCGTCAATAGTAATAGAATTATCCTTGATATTTAGCCGTCTACCAGCTTGAACATTAATAAACTCTTTGGAAATTTCTTTCATAAGTCTATCTTTTTGGCGAAAACTACCTCCTGTAATGAGAGCTATCTCTTGAGAGGTTAAATTTTGGGTGGACTCATTCAAACCGCGAATCTGAAGATAATATTTCATAATAATTTGCTTCCTGGATAGTAGCTTAACTTTTGCGATCGCAAATCAAGTGCAGTTGGTTTTAAGACTTTCGAGCTTTGAAATTACCTACACCGATCGCGGAGTTGCTAAAAAGCAAAAAGATTGATGCTGCGTGGGTGCGATCGGCAATATTTGAAAAACTCGATCGCGAACCGACCATCGATTTGAGCGATGAGATTAAGCAATTATTAGAGAATTGGAAAGAATCACAACAAGAAGCTTAATACGATTTCCATAAAATAAATTACAGAGTAAATCAATAAAATTTATTCTGGAAGAAGAATTTCTAAAAAATGCAAAACATTCAAACCCATAATTTTTTTGATTTCTGCTTTTGTAAATTTTTCTGCAATTAATGCATTGGTAATCTGAGACATATTGCTAACATCAAAAGGAAGTCGAACAGCACCATCAAAATCCGAACCAAGCGCAACGCGATCGACCCCAACTAAATCGGCAACATAACGAATAGATCGCGCGATCGACATTGCATCTTCTCCACAAATTGCTGGAATCCAAAAACCAATCCCAATAATTCCACCATGTTGGGTGATTTGTTTAATTTGGCGATCGCTCAAATTTCTGGGATTATCGCAAGTTCCTTTTACTCCTGTATGAGAAACTAGAACGGGGCGATCGGTTAATGTTAATACTTCGTCAATTGTTTGAGGTGAAGCATGAGCTAAATCGATAATAATATGTAGAGATTCCATACGTTTGATTACTTCTCGACCAAAAGAAGTTAATCCTGTGCGATCGATTCCATGTACCGAACCGCTAACTTCGTTGTCAAAAAAATGGGCTAATCCAATCAGACGAAATCCAGCTTCAAAAAAACGGTCTACATTTTCAATCTTACCTTCTAAAGCTTGTGCGCCTTCGATTCCCAGTAAACCAGCAGTTATTTTTGGATTAGTTTGTCGCACAGAAAGATAATTGCTTAAATCTTGTTTGGTTTGAATAAGATAAAATTTATTCTGAGAACGAGTCGCAAAGGATTTAAGGCGCTTCGCTTGGTAAAGAGCGCGTTCTTTAAGACTAAACCATGTTGGAATCGACCATCGTTGTAAGATAGCTAACAGAGTAATATTGTCTGTGCGATCGCTATTTTTCTCTAGCTTTAACGGATTAGGTACTTTGGTTACTACAGTAAAAATTTGCAGCGCAACATTACCCTGAATCAATCGCGGAATATCAACATGACCGTAATTTGCTAATTTATTTAAATCTCTGTTCCAAAGTAAAGAATCTGCGTGTAAATCGGCGATCGCAATAGACTGATGAAACGTCTGAGTTGCCTGAGAAATTGGTTGTATTCCCAATCCACTAACAGAATTGAGTCGTTTGGCGATCGAACTAGGCGCAAAGGTAAAAATAACAAAAGCTAAGAACGTAACTAAGATTGATGTGCCAATTAGTCCGACACGAATAAATCGTCTAACTCGCTTTTTTTGATTCACAAATTTGTAATTGAAATCATTTTGCGATCGATATTAATCTATTTAAAACTTAGATCGATCGGGTTTAGTATAATTTCATTTTTTTATTCCTTACTATATATTCCTTATTTGTCAAAATCCTCTAAAATTAAAGATATTAGCACAATAACAAGGTGAAGCATGACGAAAATCGTTGCCGATGTCATGACCCCCAACCCGATCGCCGTCAAGCCACAAACTCCACTGCAAGAAGTCATCAAAATTTTGGCAGAGAAAAAAATTAGTGGTTTACCAGTAATAGATGACGCTGGCAAATTAGTAGGCGTAGTTTCCGAAACCGATCTGATGTGGCAAGAATCTGGTGTCGATACGCCTCCCTATTTCATGTTTCTCGACAGTGTCATTTATTTGCAAAATCCCGCTCGTTACGACAAAGAATTACACAAAGCATTGGGACAAACTGTTGCTGAAGTAATGAGCGATAAACCGATTACAATTACCAGCGATCGCTCTTTAAAACAAGCCGCTCATTTAATGAATGATAAAAAGATCGGACGTTTAATTGTCATCGACGAATCAGGCGATCGCGTAATCGGTATCGTCACTCGTGGCGATATTATTCGCGATATGGCGAAAGAATAAGCAATAGAGAATTGGCGATCGGCGATCGGTAATTGGGATTAGGTAGCTAATTGCTGTAGGCAAGGGGCTGTTATTTGAGGAAACCTCAAATGACAGCCCCGCGCAAGTCTAACCGCTCTAGCAAGGCTGCACTCAGCATTTTTTTGCTAATAGTGACATAATGACCAATGACAAATAATCGATCGCAAACCAATGAATAACGGCGCATTCATGCAATTCTTTCACTGGTACATCAATCCAGACGGTACGCTTTGGAATGAATTGAAAGAAAAGTCAAAAGAACTAGCGCAAGCGGGATTTACTGGCGTTTGGATACCTCCTTCTTATAAAGGACAAGGTGGCGGCTATGATGTTGGCTATGGAGTGTACGATCTTTTCGATCTCGGTGAGTTCGAGCAAAAAGGAACGACACGAACGAAATACGGAACTAAAGCCCAATTGTTAGCAGCGATCGCTCATGCTCGAAGTCAAGGCATTCAAGTATATGCCGATGTAGTTTTCAATCATAAAGATGGTGCGGATGAAATAGAAAAAATATTCGTTCAAGAAGTCGATTGGAACGATCGCAACCGCATTATCAGCGATTGGTATCAAATTAATGCATATACTAAATTTAATTTTCCAGGTCGAGGCAATACTCATTCCAGTATGAAGTGGAATTGGGAATGTTTTGATTCTCTTTCTTATAATGCAGATAGCAAAAGAGCGGACAAACTTTATCGGCTCAAAGATAAGAATTTTGAAACCGATGTCAATTTTCAACACGGCAACTATGATTACTTGATGGCTAACGATTTGGATATGAGTAGTGAATCGGTACGTCAAGAATTAATGTCGTGGGGAAAATGGTATATAGAAACTACAGGCGTAAATGGTTTCCGTCTCGATGCAATCAAACACATTCGCGCTAGTTTTTTTAGAGATTGGCTCGGTTATCTTAAAAATCAATTCCCAGAAAATAATTTATTTACAGTTGGCGAGTATTGGTCTACAAATATCGATGAACTACACGGCTATGTTATTGCCACTGAAGGTCAAATTTCCCTATTCGACGTACCTCTCCACTATAAATTCCATCATGCTGGTCGTGCGGGCAGTAACTTCGATTTGCGGACGATTTTCGATCGCACTTTAGTCAAAGAACAACCAACTTTAGCAGTTACTTTTGTTGAAAATCACGATACTCAACCCTGTCAATCCTTAGAAACTCCTGTCGAACCTTGGTTTAAGCCACTGGCATACGCTTTAATTCTTTTGTGGAGTGCGGGTTATCCCTGCGTCTTCTATGCTGATTATTATGGAGCGAATTACAAAGATAAAGACCGCGAAGCAACTCTTTATTCCCATCGTTTTTTAATCGATCGATTTCTTTGGGCGCGTCAAAATTACGGTTATGGCGATCGACACGATTATTTCGACCATCCCAATACAATCGCTTGGATGCGTTTGGGCGATCGCGAACATCCTGGCGCAATGGCTGTAGTGATGAGTAACGGTTCTAAGGGTAATAAATGGATGAATACTTTTCGTCCTAACGCCACATTTTACGACTGTACCGAACACATCAAAGAGACTGTAACTACTAACAAAGACGGTTGGGGCGATTTTCGCTGCAATGGCGGTTCGGTATCGGTGTGGTTGCAGAAATAGAAAATAGGTAAAACGCGTCCCGACACCGAACTAAGAAGGAGTGCGGGACTTGCTGCCCTTGAATGTTAAATTTGCCAGAAATTAATAGTTTAGAAGTTTTACAACGGATTTGAGGCGATCGCGCAGCAAAATATATAGCTGTTGTTATAATAATTTCGTCGGTAAAACCGTAAAATCTTATTAATAGTTATCAGCTTGGTTGTAACAGCTAAGTTCGCAAGCCAGTCAACTTCAACGAACTATAAAAACCTTTTACAAAAATAGTGCTTTATTGGCTGATAGTAAATGAAATTCGACCGAGATCGGGAGTTCTAAATGCGTAGATCTCTAAGAGTCTTGATCGTTGAAGATTCCAAAGATGATGCAGAACTGTTAATAATTGCATTAGAAAAAGGTGGTTACGACCCGACCTACAAAAGAGTAGATACCAGGGCGACAATGCTGGCAGCACTTGAAGAGTTACCTGGCTGGGATTTAATTTTAGCCGATTATTCTATGCCGGAATTTAGCGCGATCGCCGCACTTAATGTACTCAAAGAAAGACAGCTAGACCTCCCTTTTATTATCGTTTCTGGCACAATAGGTGAAGACATGGCAGTAGCTGCCATGAAAGCAGGCGCTCACGACTATATCATTAAAGGAAAATCAGCTCGTTTGATCCCCGCCATTGAAAGAGAATTGAGAGAAGCTGTTTTTCGTAAAGAACACAGAGAAGCGCAGCAAAGGCTTCAATATTTAGCATATTACGACGAATTGACCAAATTACCAAATCGGGCAGTTTTTTTTGAGGCACTCGAAAATCTGATTCGACAACAAAATATAGAAAGTTTATTTGCCGTTTTTTTGGTTCGTTTAGATCGCTTTGAAATAATTAAATATAGTTTGGGACATGTACGCAGCGATCGCTTACTGATTGCTGCTTCCGATCGCCTCAAAAGCTTGGAAAAGTGTCTTGAGTTTCCATCTCTAGTCGCGCGCGTGGGTGCTGATGAATTTGCGGTGTTAATAAATAATTTGTCACACCCAAACGATGCTCAAAAGATCGCACAAGAAATAAATTGCAAACTCTCTAATCCTTTTCGTTTGGATGGGTCGCTGATTTGTTCTAATATTAGTATTGGTATTGCTTTGAGTAACATCGGTTACGAGCGACCAGAAAAGTTTTTACAGGCAGCCGATACTGCCATGCATTATGCGAAGATTAGTTCTGTTAAAGATTGGCTTTTTTTCGCTCCAGAAATGCACGATCGAGCGCTCGAAAAGCTACAATTAGAGAGTGATTTGCAACAAGCAATTCGTTACGATTTGCTGCATTTAAATTATCAACCGATCGTCTCTCTAACTACGGGAAAAATTTCTGGTTTTGAAGCTTTAGTACGTTGGAATCATCCTCAAAAAGGCAATATTTCTCCAGAAAAATTTATTCCCATATCAGAAGAAACTGGTTCGATCGTACAATTAGGAAAATGGGTTCTTGCCGAGGCTTGCGCTCGTTTCAAACAATGGCAAAAAAGTTTTCCAAAACTAATTCCGTTCGATATTAGCGTTAATTTATCTGGAATTCAGTTGTCCAATCCCGATTTTTTAATCCAAATTGATAATCTATTAGAGTCTTTAGAATTAAGCGGTGAGTATTTAAAACTAGAAATTACCGAAAGTATTCTAATGGAAAATGCTACTGCGGTAACTAATATTTTTAAAAGTTTAAAAGAACGAAAAATTAAATTATGCATCGATGATTTTGGAACTGGTTATTCTTCTTTAAGTTATCTACGTTATCTTCCGATCGATACCTTAAAAGTCGATCGCTCTTTTATTAGTAATAAAATGAATAAAAAGAATTTGAATATTCTCAAAACAATTATTAATTTGGCTCACAGTTTGGAACTAGATGTAGTTGCTGAAGGAGTAGAAACAAAAGAACAATTGCTGATGTTGCAAAGCCTTGGTTGTGAGTATGGACAGGGATATTTTTTTTCTAAACCTCTAGAAGAAGTAAAAGCGATCGAATTTATTCAATCTCAATTTTGAAGAATGGAGAAAAATGGCGCTTTAAATTTTGAAGAAACTCGATCGTTTAAAGCGCTTTTTGTCAAAAAACATTGCCAATAAATATTACATTTGCTCTAATTCTCTGCCCTTTGTTTCTTTTACTATTAAAATGACAAAAAAGATCGAGATAGCCGCCGCGATCGTATCGTTCCTAAAGTAACAGTCATACCAATCGAACCAATAATTAATAGTGGTTTGCGACCAAATTTATCGACAAAGGCGATCGCAATTAGAACTGAAGCGATTTATTTTTATTTTTTTAACTATTTATCCCAGAAATTTAGACAAGAAAAACCAAATGAATTGGCTGCGATCGACAGCAAAAACAGTTGAGTAAATTATTTTTTTGATTTTCGTTTTGAATCTAAAAAAAAATGAGGTTTATGAATCTTCATCTATCCGAAGATTCAAGGCGAGCGCAAAACTCATCTATGTAAGCTTTGGTTGTGTCGTGTTTTGCTATCTAAATAACCTTTAAAGATCGTATTATCTCGACTTTAGTAATAAATTTCATCTATCTAAAGTTTAATTTCACTGACATACTCGATCGCCAATTGATTTTTAATTTAATAATTTGCTGTATTTTAGTTAAGAATTTTTTGAGAATATTTAGGCAATTTAAACCAAAACAAAATTGTCAAATCAAATCTGCGCCAAATTCAATTACCGATCGCAGGTGCTAAAGCAACTCTTCTTTTTCCACCACCACCAATATTATTCGGTCGATTATTATCCACAATATGCAACGCTTGAAATAGTTTCATCGCATCTTCGTAGAATTTATTGTTATTACCTTCAAAATCGTAACCATATTTCTTGCGAAACTCTTCGGGAACGTTATTTTCCACTGCAAAATAATAAGCGTCCCAATGGGAATCATCAACTATGTATGCGCCATAATTCTGCAAAGCGCGAAAGATTTTTTTAGCTGGTTGTGTTTGTAATTTCAAACTAGCTTCCGAAATACGAGGAGGAATAGCTAAAAGAGTTCCTTGTACCAATTTAGGATTTTTACCTCGATATCTATCTGCTGCATAGGAATCAGCGCGATCGGCTGGCCAACGAAAGCCTTTAACTTTACTAGAATAATAAAGATATCTTTCCGCCCAAATATTCACCTTCAAAGCGTGACGAATCGGTAAATTGTTAATTAGTTCGCCTTTGCGAATCGAACCGCCGATCGCCGAAAGTCCCGAACCAAAATGCGTACCTTTAATACCGTCGCCATAAATACTTACCCCTCCCCAAGGATTGCGCCATCCATGTACATTTCCTCCTGCTTGACAGCGTGCTAGAGGTTGAAACTGTTCGATCGTCTTACCGTCTGGCATTAGAAAGGCAGAAGGATTATTCGGTGTCGAATAGGGATTGCTAGTAGCATCGGGAACGATTAAATTATCGGGAATGGGTAAAGAGATTTGCATCGGTTGAGTACCCGTACAACGTCCAGGGCCAAAATTACCAGGACTATAGACAGGACGTTGTGGATCGTTAGCATTGAGCCTGTAAAAATATTCTCGATCGGCCGATAAATAACCAGCCTTGGTAAGCTTTGCTGGAAGATAAACAGCCTTCGAACCGATCGGCAGATTCCAAATAGAATTAGAAGAAAACGGCCACAACCACTTATCGCGTTTTCTGGGTATAGAAGATTTTGCTGCGATGTACTGAGTCACGCTGCGATCGCTGCTATTTTTAGTATTACTTAGCGATCGATCGTCACTAAAAACAATACTCAAAATGACACAAGCTATAATTATTAGTCTGATAAATCTATTAATTCGCACCCTCAAAGCGATCGGCTTTCCGTCAATCTTCAAATTTTTAGAATAGTCCCTACAAACCCTCGAGCGATCTACCTATTGGAGTAAATTTTAACTCCTCTGTCGATTAGACTGTTGCCTGTTGCCTTGAATTGTATCGACGCTTTTTTGAGCACAACAAAGATTTGGGGTTTAAATGGGTCGCCCGGGATTCGAACCCGGAACTAATCGGTTAAAAGCCGAGTACTCTACCGTTGAGTTAGCGACCCTCGAACACTATTTTGTTCACACGGTTATTCAATGTAGCATGGATTTTTAGGAAGCACAAGTATTTTTTGGAAATAAATCGAAACCTTTTTGCGTTGAGCTTTTTAGCACTCTTTTTCAGTTTTCGATCGCGATTGTCAATCTTGACATGCCATTCTTGGCGATCGAGTGCGACAAACCTTTACCATTTATTAATAAGAGAAAAATTTTATGGCAAAAGCTGGTAACGTCCAGATTTAGTCTGTCGCGTCTCCAGAGGAGAACAATAGTTAGTATGCTCGATACAAAAACAGTTTTAGAAGTATTGCGACCAGTACAAGATCCCGAACTACAAAAGAGTTTGGTTGACTTGAACATGATTCGCAATGTTCGAATTAATGACGGGACAGTCAGTTTTACTTTAGTATTAACTACACCTGCTTGTCCGTTACGGGAATTTATCGTAGAAGACTGTCAAAAAGCAGTCAAACAATTACCTGGGGTGGAAGAAGTCAAAGTAAATGTCACTGCTGAAACTCCCCAACAAAAAGCGACTCTGCCCAATCAACAGTCCGTCCCAGGCGTAAAAAATATCGTTGCTATTTCTAGCGGAAAAGGTGGAGTCGGCAAAAGTTCGATCGCTGTAAATGTAGCCGTTTCACTGGCGCAAAAAGGTGCTAAAGTTGGTTTGCTCGATGCCGATATTTACGGCCCAAATGCGCCGAATATGTTAGGACTTGCCGATTCCAAGGTAATGGTCAAAAACGGTGCTTCTGGAGAGATTCTAGAGCCAGCTTTTAACTATGGAGTAAAGCTTGTCTCGATGGCATTTTTAATCGATCCAGACCAACCTGTAATTTGGCGCGGCCCGATGCTCAACGGTATTATTAGACAGTTTCTCTATCAGGTAGATTGGGGCGAATTAGACTATTTAATCGTCGATATGCCACCTGGAACGGGTGACGCTCAATTAACGCTAACTCAAGCTGTACCGATGGCAGGGGCAGTTATTGTTACTACCCCACAAACGGTATCTTTATTGGATGCTCGTCGCGGTTTAAAAATGTTCCAGCAAATGGGTATTAATGTACTGGGCATTGTCGAAAATATGAGTTATTTTATACCACCAGATTTAAGCGATCGCAGCTACGACATATTTGGTTCTAAAGGTGGTGAAAAAGCATCGAAAGAACTCAATGTTCCCTTGCTTGGTTGCATACCATTAGAAATTTCTTTGCGAGAAGGAGGCGATCGCGGTATACCCATTGTGGTAGCCGAACCCGAATCGGCATCGGCAAAAGCACTCTCTGCGATCGCCGAACAAATTGCCGCTAAAGTTTCGATCGCGGCTTTCGCTTAAAAGATCGTCAAGTAGAAATGTAAGGATGGAGACGTAACATGTTACGTCTCTACATTTTCGTGCCTGTTCTGTCTAGCCTAAGCGTCTTTAATCCCTAGCCCCTTTAAATTGTAGTACCGATCGCCATGGGAGTGACGAGAGAAACTTTTTGTGATTAAAATCGATCGAAGTAATTGAAAAGATCGATCGCTTGCCAATAATCTAAAAAACTAATTTAATTTCTCTTAATACCTTTTAAGTTACTCTATCTGGAATTGATTTCAATGGGATCTCAAAACTTTTCGGCGTTATTCAAACAAACTCTCTCGTTTTTAAAACTTACTAGAGGGCGTTATTGGTGGTTTGCTTTTTTCTTATGGTTAATTATTAGCTTACCCGCCCAAGCTGCTGCGGCTGCTGAAATGCGGGTTGCCATCAAAAAAGACGTTTCTCAACTAAAAATAGGCAGTTCTACCACAGCTTTAGTGCGAGATGGCGCTGGTCGTCAAATTGGCGAACTTACAGCTATGAATGCCATTTCTGCTAACGCTAGCGGTGGTAAGATCGCTCTTAACAATGTTAAAGCCGATCGAGTATTTGTAGAACCAGCCCAAGGCGGTTATGTTTGGATTGGCGATCGCTGGTATCGCGGTAGGGTTCATCTCGTTCCGCAAAATGGCAGTTTAATCGCTGTCAACCACGTTAATATTGAAGATTACCTCTATAGCGTCGTTGGTGCGGAAGCGGTCGCTAGTTGGCCTCTAGAAGCCCTCAAAGCACAAGCAGTCTCTGCCCGTTCCTACGCCCTTTACAAAAAGAAAACTTCAGCTAATACACTCTTCGACCTCGATACGACTCAAGCTACTCAAGTTTACAAAGGTCTGGATACTGAATACATTACTACCCATCAAGCGGTTGACGGAACTAAAGGGCAGGTAATGACTTATAAAAATAAAGTTATTTTGGCTGTTTTCCATTCTTCTTCTGGCGGTCATACTGAAAATGTCGAAGATATTTGGACTTCAGCCCTTCCTTATCTGCGTGCTGTTGCTGATTACGATCATAAATCGCCAGTATTTGAGTGGACAAAAACTTTTTCTGAAGCTGAAATGGTTGGTTTGGTTGGAGGAGTGGGTAAAATCAGAGCGATGATTCCCGAACAAACTACTCCCTTCGGACGAGTTGTAACGATGAAAGTTGTTGGCGATCGCGGCGCAAAAACTATTAGTGGCGATGATTTACGCGCTTCTCTCAAGCTTCGCAGTACTCTATTTAGGGTTGCTGATGTTGACGGCGAATTCCAAGTTACTGGTCGCGGTTTCGGTCACGGTTTGGGTTTGAGTCAATGGGGTGCTTACTTTCTGGCAAAACAAGGTGTTCGCTACCAACAAATCTTAGACCATTATTATCAAAACGCTGCTCTGTCTAAAGTTAGCTAGCACAGGATCGCAACGACTTTGTATATTAGTTTGGTGTCGTCAAACATAATTTTTGTCTATGGCTCGATTTGCGTCGAGCTATTTTTTTGACATAAAAATACCTCAATGTAAGTCCTGTTCAAAAAAATAAATATTCGCTCGAGTCAATAAATAAAATCACATCAGAAAAATATCGATAATTTTAGATTTTATTTAAAATAGTAAATAGCGACATAATTATAGTTTTAATATTAAATTTAATACTTTATTTTTGAATAAATAGTAATAGCTTGAATATAGAAGCTTAGCAGAGAATCGAGCAAATAAGTCTAAATTATTTCAATACTTTGCAAGTCGTCAAAAAGGTACGTCATCATCTAAATTTGGATTTGATGGCGTTTGCTCTTGTTTCGGCTTGAATGGAATTGCACTTAAATGTGAAGAGTCGAAATTTTTAGGCGTTTCTGCATCGATCGCCACTTCTGAATGAAGATTGCTGTTAACCTCTAGTTTCTGTTGTGGGTGTATTTTCAAATATTTATCGGCGCGATCGCTCATGTCGATCGCCTCGCCTTCAAAAGACTTAACCAAAGTTTCGATCGCTTTGTCAATTTCATCTGAAGAAGCATCGGGGTTTTGTTCGTTGCTGACTTCGTCAACAAGAATAGAAGCAGAAGTTGGAGATTGGTTGACTAGTTTTCCTTCCTTGTTCGAGTTCAAAGGCTTTTGTGGAAAGCGATCGACTTCTGCTGCTGAAGTTGTCAAATAACTACTGGAGTCTGCTTTTTCTTGAGATGATATCGAGCTAGATTTGGGCTCGATCGATTTATCTAATTGTTTTCGATCGACTGTTTCTTGTCGAAAATTTTTGTTTGAATTTGACGTTTTAGTCGCGGAATCGGACTGCTTGCTAGCGTTACTATCGCCCCCAACAACTTCTAGAGTTACCTTCACCTTGCGATCGCAAACTTTTGCAAAGGCAGCTTCAATGTTAGGAATTTTGTTTTGATTGAGTTTGAGTAGTTGCGGCGAACTAATACCGATCGTAGCGGCATGACTTTTGAAATCGATTAAATGACAGTGTTGGCGCAGTAATACTTTAGTAATGGGCGGATGAGCGCTAGCAATAACTTTGTCCCAAATCTCTTGACGATCGAGATCGGGTTTTTGAGTTGGTATTGGTTCGACAGTTTTACTTTCAACAGAAATTAAATCTGGTTTTACTGGTTGTTGCTGTCCGTCTAATTCTCGATCTCCTCCGTTTGTCGATCGTTGTTGCCCTTTTAAATTAGACTCTGCTGCATCGATTCGATCGCTAAGAACTTTGGCATGAGTTTCTACTGATGCTGACTTTCTGGCTATAGATTCGCTCTGAGCAATAGTAGGTGTAGTTTCGATTAATGGAACATTTTTTGGCATTGACGGGGCAACATGGGCAGATTTCGCCTCGCTGCTGGGGCGATCGAGATTTACAGTGGACTCGATTGTTTTAGAATGTCGATCGACAGAGGCAACAGTAGTTTTTTGCTCGATCGCCTTTAATGGTGAATTATTTACTTGATGAGTGGAAAGCGTCTGAGTCGCTTTTATAGAAGACAACAATCCCAGTAAAGTAATCTCCAGCCACAAACGAGGCTGAGTCGTATTTTTTATTTGTGTTTCCGAATCCTTAAGTTGTTGTTGTCCCTGTAAAATTGTTTCGATCGACCAACGAGCAGACTCGGTACATAATTCATGCCAAGTTGGTTCGGTTAGGGCAACTAAATCTTGCCGCTTTGGTGAAGTTTTGGCAATTAATAAATTGAGATAAAAACTAGCTAGATTTTGTAGAATTACTAAGGGTTCGCGACCGCGATCGAGTAAATGACGGCATTTTTCCAGTACTAATTCAATGTTTTCGTTTTTAATTGCTCCAATAAGAGTTAACAAATCGCGTTCGGGAACTGCTCCGACTAAATCCCAAACTTTTTCGAGCGTTATCGTTCCTGACAGCAAGCTCAATTGATCGAGCAAACTTTGAGCGTCACGCAAACCACCATTAGCGATCTGTCCTACCAAAGTTATCGCTTCCTCAGTAATTTCGATTTTTTCGATCGAGGCAATGCGCTTTAGATGAGAAACCATCGCCTCAATAGGAATGCGACGGTAATCAAATCTTTGACAGCGAGAAATAATAGTCGGTAATACCCTCTGCGGATCGGTGGTTGCCAGCACGAAAACCACTTTAGCAGGAGGTTCTTCGAGGGTTTTGAGTAGAGCATTAAAAGCTGCCGTACTCAACATGTGGCATTCGTCGATCGCGTAGACTTTGTAACGACATTGAACTGGCGCAAATTGAGCGCGATCGATAATTTCGCGAATATTATCGACCCCCGTATTGCTAGCCGCATCAATTTCAATTACGTCCATTGCCACAGAACGGGCGATCGCCAAGCAAACTTCACACTCTCCACAAGGATTTGCAGTCGGTCGATCGCTACTCAAGCAGTTGAGAGATTTCGCTAAAATCCTGGCGCTGGACGTTTTTCCAGTTCCTCTCGCCCCTGTAAATAAATAAGCAGGAGCGATCTTGTTATTGACGATCGCATTGGTTAAAGTAGTGGCAATCGCTTCCTGCCCAACCAACTCAGCAAATGTTTGCGGTCGATATTTGTGATGTAAGGGAACGTAAGACATACTAGAGGCGATTGCTGACAATAAAAAAAAATTGAGCTTGAAGTTTAAACGTACCGATTGCTTTTGTCAGTAAAAATAGATCGCTGTTTCGGCAAAAAAATATGGCGAAGTAAGCTGACTTCGTCAACAATAGCAGCCATAAGTTAAAACTTGCCATTGAACTTTCCCAGTTTACTATCCAAAAAGGAATGTAAAAGATGCTCAGGCGCATACGTCAAAGTTGGAGAGGCAGTCAAAATCTAGCTGTCGATCGAGACTACCAAAATTCAGAACATAACTTTGAGTTTTCATCTCAATTTTCCTCCCCAGAAAATTCCAATGGTAAGCTTTTACCAACTCAGTCGCTGTCAAAACAATTGAGCGATGGCGATTACGAATTCTTATTCGATCAATTGCTCGAAGGTGTAGCTAATAGTTGGCATGAAGGACGAATTGTTAAATTTTTTAACAAGCTAGACACTAGAGGTCAGCCAGAGCTTTGGCTCGATTGGCTGCAACGTTTTAGCCATAAAGTTTTGGCGATGCCCGTTCCCGATCGCGAGTTGGCAGCACGTTTACTGCTGTTCGGGCAAATCGTTCAGTCTTCTCCTGAGCTCGAACAAATTGGCTTGTTGGCTTACGAAATCGGACATCAACTAATTACCAAACATATCGGTGAGTCCCGAACAAAAACTAATAGCGATCGCCATTCAGTTGCCAACGAGGAAACGGTTTGGGAATATGCCGAAGCTGAGGAAGCCTCACCATTACCTGCACCCACACCCACCCCGATCGCAGAAATTGAGGGTGAAGAAGTCGTTTGGGAATATGTTGGAGTCGATCGAGAACCATCATTACCCGAAACTACATCCATCGCTACCACAGAGATCGAGAGCAGCGATTCTTTCTGGGATGATGCTCCAGCCCAGCCAGAAAATAGCGTTAAGCCAAATTTATCAGAAGTTTCAGAGCTGGCACTTACTGACGAGTCTGCTGTAGTCAGCGAAACCTCAATTAGTCACACCGAACAATCTCTGTCTGCTTCGCCTATTATAACCGATCGAGATAGTACAGAAAGAGAACAATTTCCCGATTTATCTTCAGAAACAATCGAGCTAACCAAAGAAGACCTTCAAAACATAACTCCAGAACAATTTATCTGGATTTTGCGACAAGATACCAATCTCGTCGCACAAATGTCAGCACAGTTAGGTATTACCACCAATGACCCCCAAGTTATCGTACAAGCTCTACTAGAGAGCCTCAACACTAACGAAGAGCAAACCGAGGCACAAAAACAGCTCGAACTAGCAGAAAGTTGGTTCGAACTCGGTCTCAAACAAGCCAATCTAGGCAATATGGAAGAGGCGATCGCCTCCTGGGATAAAGCGCTCGAACTTGACGAACACTTGTCGGTAGCTTGGCACAATCGCGGCAGTGCGCTCGGTCATTTAGCCAAATTCACCGAGGCGATCGCTTCGTTCGATCGCGCTTTAAAAATCAACTCCGACGACGCGCAAACTTGGAACGATCGCGCGCACGCACTCCTCAAACTGAAAAAATGGGATGAAGCATTGGACAGTTGGGAAAGAGCTATAGCCATTCACCCTAATTTCTATCAATTCTGGTACAATCGCGGCTACGTCTTGGAAAAATTGGGACGCGCCGAAGAATCGATCGCCAGCTATGAAAAAGCTCTTCAGATGCAACCAGATGTGCTTCCCGTCAATAATGGGTATAGTAATTTACTAGAAAACAAGACTGAGTCAAATCGCTAGGGGATAGTAGCAGAGTTATCAGATCTGCATACCGTTCCAGAGCTAGCTTACAAAATCAAATAAAGTTCAACCTAAATTGTGAGGAAACAAACATGATTGGAACACCAGCTAATCCACTAGAAGAACTAGATATTTCCAGTGAAGAAAGAATTGCTCAACTGAGAAATTTAATCGATACCTTACGCATTGCCGATGAAATAGCTTCTAAAGGTTATTTAATCAGCAGTTCCGAACTTGCCGATCTGATGAATATCAACGCCAGTGCAGTTACCAGTAGAGGAGACAATTGGTCTTGGCGCAACTGGGTTGTCTCTAGGGTTAGGCGAGAGGGCAATCAGATTCTCTGGCAGTTAGAGAGGGTAGATTAACGATCGTTAATTCGACCTAGTCTTTGAAGCTCTCTGCTGGCAGAGATGGATTGGGGTAGAATATATGTAGCCTAGAGAAGCAAATCTTTCTGGTAACGGTAGATAACTTCTCTAGCAAAGCAAAGTATCAAAAGCGTGATTGTCAATTTTAAAAAGACTAATTTTAAAATAGTCAGTTTTCTTTGGATAAACTATCTTGTTTTGTCTGACGAGACATTTAAGGAGTGCAACAAAGGAGAACACCTCCAAAAAAGTTTGGCACTCCGTCAACATATCTACTCCTTTTTTTGAGTAAAGGTTATCTCCAGCAATGTTGAGTTAAAGAACAAAATAAAAGTCAATTATCGATTTAGCAATCAGTTTGTTCGATCCTGCTCTAATTTATTTTTACCTCCAATGACTTTGCCCGTTTCCAAGAATTCTCAAATAACAATTCGCCCCTTGCAATACCGCGATCTAGAGATTGTTGAATCTTTAGCTACGCAATGCCATGGAGAGGAAATTGTCAAATGTTCTTTAAGTAAAGAAAAAGAAAAACCACTAGAGCAAATCCGTTTTTGGTACGGCTTGCTGAAACTTTTAAGTTGGTTTCCCAATCCGTACCAACACGATTTAAAAGTATATGTTGCCGAACAAATGCAGCAACTTGTCGGCTTTATTCAGGTTTCTCCTTTTAACAAAAGTCGCAGTACTTGGCGGGTAGATAGAGTCATCAGCAACAATCTCAGCCCTGGCGACGAATTGTTGACGGGCAAACAAAGTATCGGTTCTCAATTATTGCGCCATTGTTTGGAGAAAATTTGGGAATCAAGAACTTGGGTGCTGGAAGTTAACGTCAACGATAAGGATACTCTTGCGCTCTACCGAGAAAATGGCTTTCAACCTCTAGCTCAGATCGCCTACTGGGCGATCGCGCCAGAAACGCTACAAAAATTAGCCGACTCTCAACCAGATTTGCCTAACCTCCTCCCCGTCAGCAATGCCGATGCTCAGTTGCTCTATCAGCTAGATTGCATTTCCCTACATCCCCTACTACGTCAAGTTTTCGATCGCCACGTTCGAGATTTCAAAACTGGTTTGCTCAGAGCAACGATCTCTAAATTTCAACAACTTTACAGCAATACAGAAATTACCAAAGGCTACGTCTTCGAACCGCAACGCAAAGTCGCGATCGGTTATTTCCAGCTAGATCTTTGTAAGGATGGTACTCGTCCTCATCGAGCTGAATTAATCGTCCATCCAGCTTATACTTGGCTGTATCCGCAATTAATTGCCAAAATGGCGCAAATTGTCAAAGATTTACCGCCACAAAACCTAGAATTAGCTTCTGCGGACTATCAACCCGAACGGGAAGAATATTTAGAAAAACTTGGAGCCGCCCAAATCGAACATACTTTGTTGATGTCTCGTTCTGTTTGGCACAAGCTTAGGGAAGCTAAACCCCTCGAAGCTCTTCAACTATCAGAAGTTCTCCAAGGATTAAAACCAGCTCGAACGCCCATTCCTTCCCGCATCTCTTTGTCTTGGTTGGAATCTTTATCTCGTTCCTATGCCAAAGCAAGCGATATCCCGCAGCGAAGCCATCGTCAAGATTTTCTTTCCTCTGTTGACATCAGCGATCGCCCCACGGTAAGTTCAGAAAAAACGGAAGATTCTTCTTCTACTACTCCGAAAAACGGGCATCATGCTTAAAAAGGGAACGGGGAACGGCGGACAACAGGCATTATTTAATTTTACCAATTACCCACTACCTAATTACTAATAAACTATGGAAAGAATTTCAGCTTTGGGATTAGATGTGGGTAACAAGCGTGTTGGGGTGGCTGGATGCGATGGCACGGGTTTAATTTCCACGGGTTTGACAACTATAGTGCGTACTTCATATCAAGCAGACATCGAACAACTAAAAAAAATTATCGTCGATCGAGAGGTGAGCGTTTTGGTAGTAGGTTTACCCTACTCAATGAATGGAGAATTGGGATTTCAAGCCAAACAAGTGCAAAAATTTGCTAAAAGAATTTCTCTGGCGCTGCAACTGCCCGTAGAATTTGTAGACGAACGATTGACATCTGTGGAAGCACAGGAACAACTCAAAGCCCAAAAGCGTTTTTCCACTCGCGACAAAGCCGCGATCGACCGTCAAGCAGCCGCTATTATCCTGCAACAGTGGCTAGATAATCGTCGTCGCTCAAATTCACTTCAAACTCAATCGATTTCAAAGTGACATTTCTTTCTCGATAAATCAATGATACCATGTTAGTTTGCAGTATTTTAGAGCGCTAAAATCATCAACTATGTCGTTAACTCAAGAAAAAAAACAAGAATTAATTTCTCAATATCAAATTCACGAAACCGATACGGGTTCTGCCGATTTGCAAGTAGCAATTTTGACAGAACGTATCAACCAATTAACTACCCATTTAAAAGGTAACGACAAAGATCATTCTTCTCGTCGAGGATTGTTAAAAATGATCGGTCGTCGTCGCAACCTTCTCAGTTATATTCAAAAAGAAGATTCCGAACGCTATCAAAAATTGATTGCTCGTTTGGGTATCAGACGTTAATTTAAATAAAATTATTATCGATCGTGTCTTCTGAATCTCCCAAAAACCGTCTGCCTTTCGAACCCCGCACAAATAAGAAAAAAACACCGAAGAAACCTCCCTCTTCAGCACCTGTTACAACCGAAAACTCGAAAGTTGCCAAAACAGAAGCCAGCCTATCGGCAATTCCCGATGTGGTGAGCAAGCGTATGGTGCGCCGTATGGCACTATTTTCGGGAATTCCTACTGCTGTGGGCGTAATTTGCTTTTTTGGCTTTTATTGGGCAGTCAGTCAAAATTTGCTAGAAATTCCACCTTCGGCAGTACTCCTTGTTACGATGGGTTGTTTTGGCTTGGGCGTTCTCGGTCTCAGTTATGGGATTTTTTCAACATCCTGGGATGAAGACAAAACGGGCGGCTGGTTGGGAACAGAAGAGTTTGGCGTAAATTTCCAAAGAACGATTTCTGCTTGGCAAGCTGCCCGATCTCAAGCAAAAAGAGAATAATAGTATTAGTTGTCAATTCAATTTGCCCACCTGTTTCGGGTAAAGGGTAAAACAAACAACTCAACTACAAACGAGGAACTTTGAGATGATCGTAGTCATGAAGCCTGGTTCTCCAGAGTTGGAAATAGAGCGAATTAGCCAAGAATT
>JBOFLQ010000250.1:0-7214 GCA_051657945.1 Xenococcaceae cyanobacterium
AACGAATATCTTTATGAAGCGCTCGATTATGTCGCCAAAGGGAAGGTGAAAGTTATTACTGAAACCTATTCTTTAAACGATATCAGTCGAGTTTATGAAAGAGTCGCCGATGGTGCAGCGCGATTCCGAGCAGTCATTACTGACTTTTAGCTAAATCGATCTGCTGTAAATGCGATCGAGCAAAAATTGCCATCGATGAAAACAGAACTCGATCGTCAAAAGTTATAAAAATTGCAAGGGAAAGATAAATGAAAGCAGCACGTCTTTATGAAGTAGGAAAACCTCTTAAAGTAGAGGATGTATCAGAACCGAGTCTTCGCCCTGGTAGTGCTATTGTCAGAATATTATGCGCTCACGTTTTTGTCTATACAGACAAAGTAATTAATGGCGAACTCGGTTACGCTTTACCAGAATTGCCTTTTACTCCTGGGACTGGCGCAATCGCAACCGTAGAAGCAGTAGCCGATGATGTATTTGGATTAGAAATCGGTCAAAAAGTATTTTGCGATCCTTATATTTATTCTGGTAATATTAGCGCCGAACCAGACGGAATTTTACTCGGTTGGACTGGTCTAACTGAAGCATCTCCCCGTCAGCAATCTTTATGGAAAGATGGAGTTTTTGCCGAAAAAACAATTTTTCCTGCTCAATGCTTGACACCTATTCCAGATACACAAAAATTCTCATCTGAGTATTTAATTTATCTAGATTATTTAACTGTTGCGTACGGCGGACTATTGCGCGCTAATTTTCGTCCCTCTCAAACCTTAATTGTTAATGGTGCGACAGGTGGTGTGGGTTCTGCTACTGTTTTGTTAGCCTTAGCAATGGGTGCAGCTAAAATTGTTGCGGTAGGAAGAAATAAAGAACAACTCAAAAAATTAGATGAACTCGATCGACGAGTTATTAGTGTAGCTACTGAAGGTGATTTAGATTCCGACTCGAAAAAAATCAAAGATGCAGCTAATGGTAGTGCGGATGTGGCGATCGATTTACTAGGAGGAATTTCCAAACCAGAACCAACTCTTAGTGTTATTAATGCTTTGCGTCCTGGTGGTATAGCAGTTCTCGTCGGTGGGGTACGTGCGGATATTCCATTGCCATATCACAAAATAATGTTGGAGCAATTAACGATAACAGGTTCGTTTATGTATCCCAAACATGCAGCAAGCGAAATTGTCAAAATGATTGCTTCTGGCACACTTAATTTAGAGATAGTAAAACCTTACATTTTTAGCTTAAACGATATTGAAGAAGCGATCGAAAAAGCTTCTTCTCTGACAGGTTTTGATTATTGCGTACTCGTTCCCGATCGAACCTATAAAAAGCAGAATTAAACACTAAATTAAGGAAAAAAACAATGCAGTTTTTAGTTATTGCACGAATACCTAAAGAAATATCATCCGACAAAATTTTACCTTATCTAAAACCAGAAGCAGAAAAAGTTTGGGAATATTATCAAACAGATCTTCTACGCTCGATTCACTACATAGCAGATCTGAGTGGAGTAGTAATGATTTTAGAAGCAGACAGTTTAGATACCGTTCGCTCGGCTATGAATAAGTTTCCCATGGCAGAAAATGACATTCTAGACTTAGAAATTGTTCCTTTAAAACCTTACACGGGAATAAAAACATTATTTGTCAAAACCTAAAAAAATTTGTTTCTTAAAAAATTAGACATTGCTTAATTAGAGTAAAAAATTAATTCGATCGAAGAGATATCTAAAATGTCTACCATTGCTATTAATAACGAAATCCTTACTGTAATCGTTATTTTTTCAGTCGAACCAGAAAAACAACAAGAATTAATAGATGCGATCGCTGAATTTTCAAAGACAGTCAAACAACAACCTGGTTTTATTTCTGCCAATATTCATAAAAGTCTAGATGGTTTAAAAGTTGCTAACTATGCTCAGTGGCGCAGTCAAAAAGACTACGAAAACTTTATTCATAACGCCGAAATACAAGCAAAAGCAGCTAAAATCAGAAAATTTAACCCTGATAATCGCATTTATGAAGTGGCTATATCCGAATCGAAAAAAGGTACGCCCGAAATCAACCCAGGAGAATATATTGTAATCTTGGCTGAGTTTCAAACACACCCAAAAAACCAACCTCGCATGATTGAATTGGCAAAAGAAAATGTCGTTAAAGCGATGGATTTACCTGGACTAATATCAGCAAATTTTCATCGCAGTCTCGATGGTCATCGTGTTGTTAATTACGGACAATTTTTGGATAAAAAAACTGTTGAAGAACTTGAAAGTCAGCCTGGATTTGGAGGTCGATCGCCTTACTGGGAAGGAGTAGCTATAAATGAATATCACTATTACGAAGTAGTACTTACTGAAACTGCAAATTAAATATTTTCGATGGCTTCGCACGACCGTTCATGAGATCGCTAACCTTCAAAAAAAATCAACCAGATAAAAAATATGGATTTACAACTTAAAGATAAATTAGCATTAGTAACTGGTTCGACTGCGGGAATTGGATTGGCAATAGCTAAAACTTTAGCAACAGAAGGAGCATCGGTAATAATTAATGGACGTTCTCAAGAATCAGTAGATAAAGCAATAGATTCTTTGCAGACAGAAACTAAGGGTAAACTAATCGGATTGCCTATCGATCTTAGTTCTGCTGAAGGAGTCGATCGAACGATAGAACAATACCCTCAAGTAGATATTTTAGTAAATAACTTGGGTATTTTTGAAGCCAAACCTTTTTTAGAAATTACCGATGAAGATTGGCAAAAAATATTTACCGTAAATGTTATGAGTGGAGTACGTCTTAGCCGTGCCTATCTACCAAAAATGATAGATAAAAATTGGGGAAGAATTATTTTTATTTCCAGCGAATCAGCATTACAAATTCCCCAAGAAATGATTCATTATGGCATGACAAAAACAGCTCAAGTCGCGATCGCTCGTGGTTTGGCAGAATCTACCGCTCATACAGCAGTTACAGTTAATTCTATTTTGGCAGGCCCTACCAAGTCAAAAGGAGTAGAAGATTTTCTCAAACAAATGGCAGAACAAAAAAAGATCGGTATCGAAGAAGTAGAAAAACAATTTTTTGCTCAAGATCGTCCGACTTCTATTATTCAACGTTTTGCCGAACCTCAAGAAGTAGCAAATATGGTTGCATACATTGCTAGTCCTCTGGCTTCTGCTACCAATGGCGCAGCTTTACGAGTTGAAGGCGGCGTACTTAAATCGGCATTTTAAAAGAAGAAAAAATCATGACTCAATGTACCCATACAAAACAAATTAACCAAGTTACCCCCAATGCAGAAGGTTGCGAAGAATGTTTAAAAATGGGCGATTCTTGGGTGCATTTGCGAATGTGCTTAATTTGCGGTCATATTGGCTGCTGTGATTCCTCTAAAAACAAACACGCTCAAAAACATTTTAATGCTACAAAACATCCCATCATCGAATCATTTGAACCCTATGAAGACTGGCGGTGGTGCTATATCGATAAAACTTATGTTGAGTAATTTAAAAATGAGAATTTAAATTATGGTAAAAATTGTTCGTTTTCATCAATTTGGCGATGCTGATGTGCTTGTGTTAGATGAATTACCCATAGCACATCCAGATAAAACAGAAGTACGTCTCAAAGTCGAAGCGATCGGCTTAAATCGAGCAGAAGTTATGTTTCGCAAAGGAGCATATTTAGAACAACCAGATAGTTTTCCCTCGACTCTCGGTTATGAGGCAGCAGGCGTTATTGATGCTGTGGGTGAAGGAGTAACTGAATTTAAAATCGGCGATCGCGTTTCTACTATTCCTGGTTTTTCCATGAAAAATTATGGCGTATATGGTGAAAGTGCGATCGTTCCCGTGACTATGGTTGCTAAATATCCAGAAAAATTATCACCATTAGAAGGAACTGCTATATGGATGCAATACATAACGGCTTATGGTGCGTTAGTCGAATACGGACAAATAAAATCGGGAGATTTTGTACTGATTTCGGCTGCTAGTAGCAGTGTAGGTAATGCAGCAATTCAGATAACCAAAGCCCAAGGTGCTACCGCGATCGCTACTACCAGAGGAGCTAGTAAAAAACAAATGCTCTTAGATAACGGTGCGGATTTTGTAGTTGTCACCGATGACGAAGATTTATCTACCAGAGTTATGGAAATTACCAACGGACAGGGAGCGAATATTATTTTCGATCCTGTAGCTGGTTCTTTTATCGAAACTCTTGCTAATGCAGCAGCAAAAGGAGCAACTATTTTCGAGTATGGCGCTTTGAGTATGGACGTAACACCATTTCCTTTATTTCCAGCACTGCAAAAAGGCTTAAAAGTACAAGGGTATACTCTGTTTGAAATTACTTCCGATCCACTCAAGCTAGAAAAAGCCAAACAATATATCTATGATGGTTTGGAATCTGGCAAACTCTTCCCAATTCTCGATCGCAGCTTTCCTTTAGAACAAATCGTTGATGCTCATCGCTATATGGAATCGAACCAGCAGCAAGGCAAAATTGTCGTCACAGTTCCGTAAATATTTACTTTAAATAAAAAAATGAAAATTGGTATTATTGGTAGTGGTAATATGGGGCGCTCTTTAGGTATTCTCTGGGCAGAACAAGAACACGAAGTATTTTTTGGCGCACGTACAGCAGACAAAGGTAAAGCGATCGCCGAATCTGCTGGAAATAATACCCAAGGCGGTACAAACGATGAAGCAGCAATTTTCGGTGACGTACTGTTATATACCATTCGTGGAGTCAATCCAGCCGAAGTCTTTACTTCGATCGATCTTTTAAATGGCAAAATTATCATCGATTGCAACAATTACGAAATTCCCGAAAACTTTGACTATCCACCTATAGAAATTTCTTTAGCCGAACAAATAGCCTTTGAAGTTCCTCAAGCGCGAATAGTAAAAGCATTTAATACAATGGCACAGGAAATATTCGAACTGTCGCCACAACCATTGAAAGAATATGACGTTTCCGTCTTTGTAGCAGGAGACGATCCAGAAGCAAGAAAAACTGTAATGAACCTTGCTAAAGATATTGGTTTTGCACCAGTCGATTGTGGTGAATTACGCTTTGCTCGACTGCTCGAAGGATTGGGAGACTTCATTCGTTACATGATGATTGGTCAAAAACTCGGTTCATACACCACAATTTCAGTTGCAACCTTACCTGAAATTCAAAGCCAGCGTTTAGGTGGACGGCAATCTTCATCGCTCTATTAAGTATTTTTCTTCGATCTACAACTGCAAATTAAAAATTACCGAACAAATAAGTATCAGTTTAAGCGATCGAACATCCAGTTTAATCCCACGTTCAAAATCATTGGAGAGAATATTATGAGTAAAGTAAGAGTGACTATTATCTATCCTGGCGCAGTTGAAAGCGAATTGATTGAGTCTAGTAACGATGAACAAACATCCAGTCAAATTAACAGCAATTTTAGTGATGTTAGTTTTATTTCACCGTCTGCCATTAGTCGAGCAGTACGTTATGCGATCGAGCAACCAGATGAGGTAGCCGTTAACGAAATTGTAGTACGTCCATCTAACCAAGATTTATAAAAACTTACGCGAGGTAAAATCATGAAAATTGGCATCATTGGATCGGGAAACATTGGGGGAACATTAGGAAAACATTGGGCGAAAGCTGGACATGAAGTGATGTTTAGTTCTCGTCATCCTGAAGAACTTGAAGCAATGGCAAAACAAGCTAATGCTCTTGTTGGCACAATCGAAGAAGCAGCATCGTTTGGTGATGTTATTTTGTTAGCAATTCCTTTTGGCAATATTCCTGAAATTGCTCGACAGGTAGGATCGCTACAAAACAAAATTCTGATTGATGCGACTAATCCCTATCCTCAGCGAGATGGCGAGATCGCACGTCAAGTTATTGAGAATAACTCGCTCACTGCTACGGGTTATGTTGCCACTCAGTTTTCAGGAATTCCTGTTGTTAAAGCGTTCAACTCAATCTATTTTAAGGTTTTGGAAGAACAAGCCTTTCGATCGCTCGACGATCGCACTGCGGTGCAAGTTGCCAGTGACGATCGAGCCGCAAAACAGACTGTGAAGCAATTAATCGAGGACATTGGCTTTGCACCTCAAGACATTGGAGATCTACAAAGCAGCACGATCTTTGAACCGAATGCTTCGCTTTACAATAAAAACCTTAAAATTCGTGAGGCGGAAGCTTTCCTACGTTGACTTTAGCCAATTCTGAAATCGATAGGAAAACATCATGAGTATTTTTGAAGGAAAAGTTGCACTAGTTACAGGCGAAATCGCAGGCATCGGTCAAGCTGCGGCGTTAGCGTTCGCTCAAAAACGAGCGAAAGTAGTTGTAAGCGGCAGACGAACCGAAGAAGGCGAAAAAAAGTTAATTTAATCGAGCAAATATGTCTTTTTGGAATTCGACGGCGAGTTAGAAAATCTCGTGACTTAACCCAAGTTGCTGCAAATTAAACCGCTCGTAACCGATCGATATCTTGAATTGGTGGCGCACCGAACATGCGGGCATATTCGCGGCTAAAATGCGAGGGACTTTCGTAGCCAACCAAATCGGCAGCATTTGCCGCAGTGAAGTTTTCGGCAAGCATCAGGCGACGTGCTTCTAATAGTCGCAATTGTTTTTGATATTGCAATGGACTCATCGATGTGACTTGCTTGAAATGGTGATGAAAAGATGAAGGAGACATACTGGCTTGTCCTGCCAGATCCTCAACCCGCATCGGCTGTGTAAAATCAGCCTTCATGAATTGTATAACCTCAGCGATGCGCTGCATATTGCTGCCCGATGTGGCAATCTGTCGGACAGACTCCCCTTGTTCGCCTTTTAATAGGCGATAATAGATTTCGCGAATAATCATCGGTGCCAGGATCGGGATATCTTGCGGCGTATCCAAAAGCTTCGTCAGTCTGAGCGCGCAATCAATTAACGGTGCATTGGCATTACTGACAAACAAGCCTCTGACAGAAGTTTCTTTCTTGCTTTCGGTTGAACTAGTTTGAGTAATAATGTCACAGAGTTGGCGTGGATCTAAACTTAGCTTGAATCCTAAATACGGCTTGTCTGGGGTGGCATCTACAACAAATGCACTCAGGGGTAGATCGACAGAAATCACTAAATATTGAGCCACACTATATTGATAGTTTTCCTCACCTAGAAACACTGCTTTTTTGCCCTGAAGGATGATGCCGAGGAAAGGTTCACAGATAG
>JBOFLQ010000251.1:0-3034 GCA_051657945.1 Xenococcaceae cyanobacterium
AAAATCATCATTAGTTGGCATCCGTACCTACCCAAATGCTTACATCGCTACCATTTCTGCAAAATATTTCAAGTTTGGTTTCTAGAATCGGTTTGACTTCGATAAGATAAATTTTATTGAAGTAAATTGCTATTGGAGAAGTAGCATAAACTTTACCGATTGATGTCTCGAAATATTGAGCTAAAATTGCTGGCTTCCTCGAACAGTATAGAGCGTCAATTTTGACGAGCAAAAACGACGCATTGACGTATATCGGTGGAAATAAAATATTATCCACCGGTTGCCAAGTACCTTGATATACCCAAGCGGTATTGGTAAAATCGGGCATTAGATCTGATATTCAAGGACTGGTTGGAGAGGCGCGATCGCGATCGAACCATCTTCCCCAACTTTGACTTCACCATCGAAATGCAGTACGGCGCTTGGCACATATCCCCATCCATTGGGCAATTGGATCGCATTCGCTTTTACACCATCAGCGATCGAGAAGTGAGGACAAGATGTGTAGGTATCAGCCGACGCGTCGTACAACCCCCATTCCCTATAAGGTGCTGGCTTGGATTGCCAGTGAACGATGACACCTTTATCTACACCAAAAGTGGAAAAATCCAGATTGAGAAATTGACCGGGTGCTTGATTTTCGTAAAGGATGAATTTACGATCGCCTTGTGGCATAACGATCTTAACCATTACAGCACCTTGTGGAATTTGTCGTAAGATTCGCCCTTGTAGCCAATGCACATTAAGCCGGGTAGAGCAGCTGCTGCTTGACCACAAGTTTTAATTGCCGAAGCATCGCTACTTTTAAGCGGCATTTCGATCGTCTCAGTTTCTTTAATCGCATTGCCATCGAGTAATGTGGCAAATTGAAAAATGTATCGACGATGTTTTCTTTTCGATCCAGATCCACCGCCACAAGCGGGGGCATTTGACAATTCACCTACACATCCATTCCAGAGAGGGGCTATTTGTGTAGCCGGCGCATTTTGCAAATTGCTAATCGATTTGATCGGTAAAAAGTACAATTCACCCGAATTTCTAAAAGCATCGGACTGATATTGCATGTTACCGGTGTAGTAAAATTGCTTTGTCGATTCACTCGTTGGCTTGTGAGAGGTGGCAATTTGCCCGGCAGTATACGAGATCCCCAAATCTTCATTTAGATTTCTCCAAAATTCACCAACAAGCTTGATGCAGGTTACTTTTAATCCCGATCCGGTGCTTTGCAAAACGCCTCTAATGACGTTTGCCGCCGTATAAATTCCATCACGAGTCGCAACGGGAACGCTCATCGAGCTTCCATCCGATCTGATGAATTCTAATTTTCTTAGCTTTCCATTAGCCGAATCCGTACACAATCCTTCTGTGATAGCGCTTAAAGGTTGCGCGTCAATCGCATCTAAAATCGTAGCGATTTGCTCGATTCCGACATCGGGAGGCCAAATAAAACGCCCGTTTGCTGATATTTCCGTACCAATATCCATGGTGTATCCTGGTAGGTTATTATCTGTACGAAACTGGGCTGTGACAACTGTTTTAGGCATTTTTCTTGTGCCTCAGGTACTAAAGATGCTTGAGTTTGACTTAAAGCTACTTGGAAAGTTTGGCTATAGGTTTGGGAAATGGTATTTTGTCCCGTACCTGTAGGATTGGAGCGAGTAGCAATCATTTTATTTGGTTTGGCTGTAGGAGCTAATCCTTCAATTGAAGCGGTGATCTGTTCGATAATTGCGCGAGCAACTTCACGCCCGTCACCTGTTGCTGCTGCTTCAACCGCACTTAACGCGGGAACTGCGGTGAGTGGAATGACAAGGGCATTGGTAACCGATAGTGCTGTACCGGTAGCCAATTGGTAACCAGGGAAAAGTTGAACTGGTGTAATATTTGCCATGACTTAAATAGGTTTGATTGATTTGTTGCGAACTTAATCAATCAAACCTAACCGTGGCATGGCAAGTGCCAGAAAAAAACCAATGGTATACCCTATATGGTATACCACATGATTCTAAAATTTCTCTTCATTTGTCTAAGGGTACTATGTTAGATATTTTTCGATCGCTTTAATAAAAGTTAATAGGGAATAGGGAATAGGGAGTAGGGAGTAGGGAATATGGGAAAGTAGCAAGTAGAGGGAATAGGGGATAGGGAATAGGGAATAGGAAATGTGCTAGTGCAAGCCATATAACTTAAGTTATTTGACGCGATCGAAAAAAAATACTCAAATTTGTACTTAGTTTCTCGAAGTTTGCACCTATTTTGTGATAGACATCCTATAGAGAAAGCTTTTTAGTTCGCTGCACGTCAAAGGATATTAAAACTATGAGTTTATTCAATCAAATACTTGGTGCGATTAACAATTCAGAACAAGAAGGAGATTCAAATCAACTCGCAGGAATTCTCAATACGGTTCAACAACTCAGCGGCAATAATCAAGCAGATTCAGGTGCAATGCAGTCGGTAATGTCGATCGTTGGCAATTACGCGCGATCGGCTTTGGTAGAAAAGCGTGACGCTGGCGGCGAAGAAGAAGTACAACAAACTATTAACCAATTTGGCGGTACGCAACCAAATAACCAAGCTGTAAATGCTCTTTTTAACGCACCTCAGTTGCAGGGTTTAGTTGGAGAAATTGAAAGCAGAACGGGAATCGATTCTAATACCGTAATGCAAATGCTACCTACTTTAGTACCTTTAGCATTAAATTTTCTCAAAACTGGCAATAACGGACAAGGTTCTAATTCAGTTGCTAGCAGCTTCCTCGATGCTGATGGTGATGGTAGTTTCGATCTAGGCGATGCTATGCAAATGGCTTCTCAGTATTTGGGTAAATAGTTCATTGTTCATTGGATGTTGACATTCTCCCCCAGAATCAAGCACCGCTTCGCTGGGGGATTCTAAGCGGATGTCTTCAAACGGGACGGGGCTTTTAAAGGGCGGAAATGAATTCCGCCCGCAGCCCCTTCTAAAGCCACGTTTTCCGACGTTTCCGTTAACTGACCAAAGGCTAATCCTTTGGGGACGAGTCAAAACGCCC
>JBOFLQ010000252.1:0-15925 GCA_051657945.1 Xenococcaceae cyanobacterium
CCGCCAACGGCAACTAATTGTTGAATCCGTTCGCTTAGTTTATCTGTATTTAATTCTTCTGGATTAGTCTTCTGAATTAAATTAATAATTTGTTCGGTGGGATTTTGACGGTTGACGACTCGATCCCAAGCACCTTCAAGTTGGTCGGCGATCGATGCGATATCTTGTTTGGAAAAATTGGTTCGATTGCCGATTAAATCGATAAAGGTTTGACGATTGACGTTTTTGAGAAAATCGCGATCGCCGATCGAATCTAAATCGATATCGCCAAGTATGCGATCGAACTGAGAACGAATTTCTTTAGGATCGAGCTGAGGTATTGGCAGAGAACTTAAAGAATTTTTGAGAGTTTCATTAATGCGATCTGGATCGATACCCGCCGTTAATTCTTGACGGACGGCGGCGGTAATATCTTCTGCGGTGGAAATTGCTTGCTGTTTGGCAATGTTAGCACCGATCGCGCCAGTAGCCGTACCCATCAGTCCTTGCAAACCAGAAGTAGCCGTACTAACTAAAGAACCGATTAAAGAACCGACTGCTGACGAACCCAACCACATCAAAACAGTAAAAAATGTAGACCAAATGACGATTCCAATAATCGTACCCAGCAGTGCGCTTTCTATTAAGCTCAATTTAACTGCCAAAAAACAGGCAGCAAACAGAGCAATACTAGATGTTAATAACGCCCATAAACCAATTTTTGATTCTGTTCGGCGAATTTTACTCCCTATCGTTTCATCATCGTCATCATCATCGTCAACAATATCGCTATCGCTTGCCAAAATAGGAATGCCTACGGCTACCGATAAATTAGTCAATAGCAATTGAAAGGCAAACGCCATTACTAAACCAGCCACCAGTGCTATCGCAAATTTTGGCCCTGAAAAAAGAACTGATGCTGCTTCGGGATTGAGGTTTTCTTGTGTTAGAGTTACCTGAGCCAAAGGCAACCAACACGAGTTTAAAATAGTTTCAAACATAGTATTAGTTCGTTGTTTGTTATTTGTTTCTGGTAAAGACCGCTCGATCGTAGGAATGACTCAAGAATGAAGGATCGGAAATGAATTCTCCTTTGCCCCTTCGTCGGGCTTCTGGGCTTCTCTGCATCTGTTGCCCCTCTACTTTCGGTTCTTTACTCCCTATCCCCTCACTTTCGCATATAGTTAAAACTTCAGGTTGAGCGCGCTCGATGACGATAACTATGCCTGTCGCTCTTTCATCATTCAAGTCTTCTACATAGCCAGGGTAAGCAAGTTCGGCTTCTTCACGAGTTGAAAAGGGACCGAAATAGTAAGTACAGTGAGGAGTTGCTGTAATAATTTTTGCCCACCAATCTGTAGCAAACTGTTTCATAAAAAATAATAGTTGTAGGAGACACAAATATTTGCGTCTCCATTGACTTAAAACAACAAGCTAATGCTTTTTGGGTTGAAAAGCCGAATGTCGAGCTTTCCGAGTCTAGATGCGATCGCGACGATTGATGTCTGTATCGGTAGAACGAATATTTTTCGTGCGTCCTTCGGTGTCTACGTCTAATTCTTCGCGACGAACCGTGTCTTCAGCTCGAACGGTTTCGTGTGTGACATCTTTTCTGACTCGGACTTCTTCGCGAACGTAGGCTTCTTTGCGAACTTCAGGAGTTTCTTCATAAACTTCTACGCGTGCTACTTCGCCTTCACGGAAAGCAGCTTCGCCAGGTGCAACCGGTCTTCCTGCATCGGTAGGGGTAACCCGTTCGACGACAACGCGCTCTTTATCAACGGGAACACTAATTGTTTCGGTGTGAGATTCAACATGTTTGCCGATCGATACTTCACCAGATTTGCGACGTTGCTTGCTAGCAATCAAGCGTTCTTCATAAAGTTTGATGTTTTGATTGGCATCTGCACGCGCGCCGACATCATACAAATCTGCATCTAAATCGTAGTTGTAGGTATCGCGATCGTATTTAGGAGCAGTATTGTCTACACGTCCTGGCATAGCAGCACCAGCAGCGGCAGCGGTAGCAGCAGCACCAGTACCCATAGCGGCTGTGGTAGAAGTAGTAGTAGAAGAGGGGCGACTGCGATAGGTGTTACGAACTCCTTCTTCGTAGTCGTAATCCATCGTCATATCAGAGTTGTATGCTTGTAAATTTTCGGCTTGGTCTTTAGTCATATCGACATATACGCGATCTTGGCGATCGTCAACTGTGGCACGACCGACAGGTAACAATACTTTTTTGCCGAAAATCCAAAATCCTAAATCGAGAACGAAATAGCGAAATTTACCAGAATCGTCTACGATAATATCGTCAACACTGCCAATTTTCTCATCAGCAGTTCGGGAATAAACGCTCATTCCCTTTATATCATTTCCACCAAGGGTATCTTTATAATCTCTATCAAAATCGCTTATTTTATGAAGAGCCATTTTTAATTTTCCTCGAAAAAACCTTATCTGTTTTTAGATTAATCAAATAACTATTAAAATCCATCTTTCTTAGGAAGTAAGTCAATTGAATTCGAAGTTGAGAACGCTTTTTTTCTAGGAGTTTCGCTTGCAGAATTCAAGGTTAAAAATTTATATTTCTATCTCTAGATAGATAAGCAAGCTCTACAGTTAAAAACGAATTTTCAACAAAAATAAATTACACAAATGTATTAAAAATTTTAAATATAATTGGATTTTAGACTTAATTTATTCGTAATATCTAAAAATAAATCTTGTGAAATGCCAAGATTGCTAACTTTGTTATTCGATCGCTCGCGATAAAAAAAATGGAAAAATCGGCAAGAGAAAAGATGTTGGCAAACGAACCATACATTGCGATCGATCCAGAACTTCAAGAAATGCATTTAAAAGCACAAAATCTTTTGCATAGTTTTAATTTTTCTCTTCCAAATGAAATAGAAAAACGACAGGAAATTCTGCAAAAATTATTTGGTACAGTCGGACGTAATGTTGAAGTAAAGCCGCCTTTTTTTTGCGATTATGGCTGTCATATTTTTGCTGGCGATAATATTTACATTAATTACGATTGCGTGATTTTAGATTGCAATAAAGTTTATTTGGGTAGTAATGTTCTACTCGCACCGAAAGTACAGATTTATACTGCTTATCATCCGATCGATCCAGAAATAAGGAAAACTAGTTTAGAAATGGCTGCACCCGTTACCATTAAAGATAATGTTTGGATTGGTGGCGGCGCGATCGTTTGTCCTGGTGTGACGATTGGAGAAAATAGCGCGATCGGTGCGGGTAGCGTCGTTACCAAAGATATTCCTGCCAACGTGGTTGCAGTGGGCAATCCTTGCAAAATTATTAGAGAAATTTAACGTTTCTGTCGAGGAGAAGGCAGGAAGCCATTCGTCGGGGTCATCGTTCTTTTTGAGGGAACCTCAAAAAGCTGCGATGACTTCGTCAAAATCTTCGTCTTCTTTTCTTGGCTGTTACCTTCTGCCCTCTGCCCTCTTATTAATCGATCGGTTCGTCTGGTAAAGGTGGACGCAAACAGAGATAAATTAAAGTTCCTAGTAAAGGAATAAAACTAATTGCCCAAAAAATAGCCGAATTTTTAATACCTCTTCGGGTGAGATCGTCTTTTAGTAAGCTAGGTAACAAAAGACAAAGCAAACAAAAATCTATGCTCATGACATTAATAAATTTACTTGTTTGCCATTGCTGCATAAAATCTTGCCAGTCGCCGTAAAAAATGCCTAGAACTAATAAAAAAACGGCGATCGCGCTGAGAATAATTCCTAAGGGGCGAGAATCGAGGACTTTATCCAACCAGTTTTTTTTACCAGTCCAGACAGGCGCATCTTGACGCAAAGCGAGGTAAGGAAGGATGGCAAAAGCTCCGACAACAAACGAGACAGCAGAAAATGGCCAAGCTTTAATTTTTTGTTCTCTACCGTCAAAAGCAAGCAAACAAGCGTAAACGACTGGCAAGATGCCCATTAAATTAAAAAGAGCTATGATTGTCTTATTAATCCCTTCCCAATCGCCAAAAGAAAGTTTTTTAATTAATTCCAATGTATCTGGTCGATCGGCTGGTGCAAATCCAAAAGCATAAACAATCAAGCCGAACCACAATAACCAAAAGCCTAGTTTTGGGATCGTCATTTGTATAAATCTCTTACATTACTATCTCTATCCTTATCTATTGTGTTCGCTATTGCCTGGGAACTCAATCAACCGCAGGCAATATATGCACAGGAGCGATCGTCTCGTCACATCGCGACAAAAATAAAACCAACAGCGATCGATCCTGTCGCGATCGCTCAAGAAATTACGGTGCGAATTGAAGGCGCTTCCAATGGTAGCGGCGCAATTATCGAGCGTAACGGCGATACTTACTACGTCTTAACTAACGCTCACGTTTTTAAAAAAGCTGGCTCTTATATGGTTATAGCTCCCGATGGCAATCGCTATCCAGTAGACGATCGCAAGGTGATGAAATTGCCAGGTATGGATTTAGCTGTTTTTTCGTTTGTCAGTCCTCTGGCCTATGAGATCGCAACTATAGGGAATGATGACAAACTGACAACAGGTGAAAAAGTTTATGTATCGGGATGGCCTCGTGCGGGAACACTGATGCGACAGCGTATTTTTGTTAGCACCCAAGGCAAGGTAACCGAAACCGAATCAAAACTTTCGCGAGGATATTCTTTAACCTACACTAATTTAGTCAGAGTTGGTATGAGTGGCGGGCCGATTCTCAACCAAAAAGGAGAGTTGATTGGTATTCACGGGTTGGCAAGATTGCAAGAAAAATCCGATCGCGTCGTTTCTTCAGGAATTAAAATTAACAAGTTTTTGCAATGGCATGCTTTAAATACTCTGCCAGAACCGACTCTTCCAGAAACGCAAGAGCAAACGGTTGCTGTAAATTCTTCATTACCAAAAGAAGAAAACACAACTTTTTCCCCTTCAATTGAGATCGATTCGCCGATTGATTTTACCATTGTCAAAACTTTATCGGTAAAACCAGGTTCTTTAACCTCGGTAGCAATGAGCGATCGCGTTTTGGTAAGCGAATGTACTGAAGAAACTTGTGATGAGCCTTTTCATCCTTTAGTTAGCAGCAGCAGCGATGGAACGATTTCTGTTTGGAATTTAACCGACGGTCAATTGCTTAAAACCTGGCGCGCTCATCGTAGCGCGATCGATAAGGTGGCGATAAGTCCCAATGGCGAGATTCTTGCTACTGCTAGCGAAGATCGCTCGATCGGACTATGGAGTTTGAAAACGGGTAAGTTATTGCACTCGCTTAAGGCACATCGAAATGCAGTTACCAGTTTAACTTTTAGTCCAGACGGACAAAAACTTGTCAGTGGCAGTTGGGATAAAACTGTGAGAATTTGGCAAGTCGATCGGGGTAAACTCGTTAAAACTTCGATCGAACATCCCCATTTAATTAATTCGCTGGCAATTAGTTCAAATGGTAAAGTTCTAGCAAGCGGTTCTCCTGATGGCAATATTCGCCTTTGGAATTTAAAAACTGGTAAAACCATTCATACTTTTAAAAGTAATGCTATCTCGGTACTATCTTTGGTAATTAGTGCTGACGGTAAACATTTGGCTAGTGGTGGTGGCGACGGAACGATCGAGATTTGGAATTTAGCAACTGGCAAAAAAACTAGTGTATTAACGGGACATACTGATGGCGTTCGCTCCTTGGCAATCGCCAAAGATAATCATACCCTAGTCAGTGGCAGTTGGGATAAGACAATTAAACTTTGGAATTTGGAAACAGGCAAGTTAGAGCGCACTCTTAACGGACATTCAGACTATGTCATGTCAGTTTCTCTGAGTCCCGACGCTCTCACCTTGATTAGCGGTGCTTGGAATAGTCAGATTGATATTTGGCGGAGAATAGAAGCGAAAAATTAATTATTTTCCACAAAAACCGAACGTCTTTTGACATCTAATGGCCAATCTTCGTTTTCGCCACCAAAGATTATTTGCTCGATGTGAACGAATTCTTTACTAAGTCGATCGAGAGCATTAATCAAAACATCGAGGGCGATCGGATCGCTAGTACCGAGATCGAACCAACAACGCCCCCACGTTCCTAAATATTCAAATTCAGACATATTGTGCATCGGTGCCATCATGGCATTATCTACCGAGTCACTTTCATATTCCATGTAGCTGAGGTCGATGCCCGTTTCTTGAACTTGAAGATTTTCGGCGTTGAATCCGCCTAATTTACCCAAGTAAAACCAAGAATTGAATACTTCTTCTATATATTGTTGTTCCATTTGGGAAGGAACAGTTGGAAATTCAATCCAAATCCAAAGATCGAAAGGGTCAAATTCGCGAAATTTTACTTCCATTTTTAGTCGTGATTTAAAACAAAAAATAACGTTGTGCCATGGGCAATACCGTAGCTGGTTCGCAAGTTAACAATTCTCCGTCTGCTTTAACTTGATAAGTTTCTGAATCTACTTCCATTCTAGGTAGCGCATTGTTTAATTTCAGATCTCCTTTGCTGAGGTTGCGCGTATTAGAAACCGCAACTGCATTCTTGTGCAAACCTATTTGTTGGGGAACACCTCTTTCCAAAGCAGCGCCAGAAACAAATGTAACAGAAGTCGCCGCGATCGCGCCGCCAAAACTAGCAAACATCGGACGCATATGAACTGGTTGGGGTGTAGGTATACTAGCATTAGCATCACCCATTTGCGCCCAGGCGATCGCGCCGCCTTTGATAACCATTTCTGGTTTGACTCCAAAAAAAGCTGGTTTCCACAGACATAAATCGGCTAACTTACCCTCTTCGATCGAACCGACATGGTTGGCAATTCCGTGAGTAATGGCAGGATTGATCGTATATTTAGCAATATAACGTTTCGCTCTGGTATTATCGTTTTCTGTTGAATCTTCTGGTAAATATCCCCGTTGTACTTTCATTTTGTGGGCGGTTTGCCAGGTGCGAATAATTACTTCTCCTACCCTTCCCATTGCTTGAGAGTCGGAAGAAATCATACTAAAAGCTCCAAGATCGTGCAGAATATCTTCGGCGGCGATCGTTTCCCGACGAATGCGAGATTCGGCAAAAGCAACATCTTCAGGAATACTGCGATCGAGATGATGACACACCATCAACATATCCAAATGTTCTTCTAAAGTATTGACGGTATAAGGACGAGTCGGATTAGTCGAAGACGGCAAGACATTTCTTTCCCCACACACTTTAATAATATCGGGTGCGTGTCCTCCTCCCGCGCCTTCGGTATGGTAGGTGTGAATGACTCGATTTTTAAATGCGGCGATCGTTTCTTCGACAAATCCAGCTTCGTTGAGAGTATCGGTATGGATAGCAACCTGCACATCATAAAGATCCGCGACACTCAAACAGGTATCGATCGTGGCGGGAGTAGTACCCCAATCTTCATGCAATTTTAGCCCGATCGCACCTGCAATAATTTGTTCTTCCAAACCTTCCGCTCGAGAACTATTTCCTTTACCCAAAAAACCTAAATTGACGGGAAAAGCATCGGCGGCTTGCAGCATACGATACATATTCCATTCACCAGGGGTACAAGTTGTGGCATTCGTTCCCGTGGCAGGGCCAGTTCCACCACCTATCATAGTGGTAATACCAGAAGCGATCGCCGTCTCGATTTGTTGGGGGCAAATAAAATGAATGTGAGTGTCAATGCCTCCAGCAGTAAGAATCATTTTCTCGCCTGCAACTATTTCGGTAGCAGCACCGATAATAATATCGACGTTATCTTGAATGTGGGGATTTCCTGCTTTGCCGATTTTGATAATTTTGCCGTCTTTGATGCCTACGTCTGCTTTGACAATACCCCACCAATCGAGAATCAGAGCATTGGTAATAACCATGTCTACAGCGCCATCGGCACGGGAAATAGGCGATTGTCCCATGCCATCTCTAATTACCTTACCGCCTCCGAACTTAACCTCATCGCCGTAGGTGGTGAAATCTCGTTCTACTTCAATAATTATTTCTGTATCGGCAAGACGAACGCGATCGCCCACTGTCGGGCCATAGGTTTCTGCATAAGCGCGGCGATCCATTCTGTAGCTCATTTTCTAATCCGCTCTAAATTTACTAACAAATGCTAACAAAGTAGCAAAAAGAAATATTCCTGTTTCGACCAAGGTTGTCGGCAACTACTTGTCCACAGGCGTTACGGACTGCTAACCAAGTCAGAGGTTTCCTCGGATTTGCAGTCTGACGTTCGGTGGAAGCTCCACCTACTTAAATTCAAGCTAGCGTTCCAATCTCGATCGATAGACAGATTGCATTGCTCGCAAGAAAAAAGTCGATCCGATAGCTTGAGATTGGGATGTCGCCAGCCACAGTTAGAACACAACTTGCTACTTGGAAACCAGCGATCGACAATAATCAACTCACTGCCATAAAGCTTGCACTTGTAAGGCGCGTCAATTCGGAGGTTACCGAGGCGGGAAAATCGGAGGAAACCTCCGATTTGTTCACCCGCCGTTCCGAATTGACGAAAGCGCGCCGTACTCTAGCTGTCTTCTAAACTCGTAAAAGCCCATATCAGCAATAGCTCTAGCTAGCTTGCCATTGCTCAACATACCAGCCACATTTAAGTCTTCGATCGCTATCTGTCCGTGGTTTTTAGCCAGATATGTCGTCACTTTGTGCAATGTATCTTTTCTGATGTTGGCAATTTTGGCATGTAGCCTAGCTATTTTGATTTGTGCTTTTCGCCAGTTGGCTGAACCAATCACTTTGTGGCGGTTGCGCCACTGTAATTTAGCTAAATTGTGCTGGGAGTGCTTAAAAGCTTTTGCACCTTGAAATACAACATTTGTACTGAGATGGGCTAGCTTAAGTACACCTAAGTCTACGCCTACAACATCTACTGCTTTTTCAGTAGTAGTCGGTTCTACTTCTATGCGAAAGCTAACAAACCAGCGCTCGGCAGTTCTTGAGATGGTGAGGCTTTTAGGTTTATAGCCTTGTGGCAATCTCTCATAGGTTCTCAAGATTCCAATTTTGGGTAGTTGAATCTTAAAGTGGTCTACTACTTTGATTGTGCCATCAAGGGTAAAACTATCATTACGCCCTTTTTTCTTGAACTTAGGCGGCTTGGCTTTTTTGTTAAAGCATCGAATCCAAGCTTCTCTAAGATTAGCTAACGCATACTGAGGGGCGCATTTGCTGGATTCGTAGTACCAAGTGTTGTTTGGCTTAACTAGTGCTACTAGCCACTTGTGCAAATCGATCGTACTAGGAAATTTGATTCTTTCGTCTGGATTCGCGCAGTTGTGGTCTAAGATTTGCTTTGTCAGTCCCAACCCCCAGTTAAAAGCATGGCGAGCTACACCAGCATGTTTGGCTAGTGCTGTTCGTTGCTTGTTGTTTAACTTAAGTTGGGTCTGGAATCCTAATAGCATGGAAAAATCATACATGGTCTTGCTTTGCGACACAACCGTGTTAGCTAAATCTAAGTATTTGTTAGCATTTGTAAGCAAATCAATTACTGTTTAATAACCCTTTGGTTAGCAGATCGATAATTAAGTAAAACTTTTATATTTCAGGCGATCGCTTTAAAAATTTATATAGCTTTTGCTCTATTTACATTACTTAATGAGCAAAAAAATTAAACGCAAAACGTTCATTTCAAGGTTATAATCAAAACAACCATTTCAGGGGACAGTGTGTCTAAAAATCGCTACGCAATCCACAAAACACTGATTCTAATGTAAATTTACAGTTTATTGACAGGCTTATTGACAGGTAGAAAAAAGGCACTCGATCGACTAATTTTTTTGTAAATGTAAATCGATTGTAAAAAGTAGTTGACAAAAAAGATTTAGCCAGAACTTTCTAGCCGATCGAGAATCGATAAAAATTAATTGCGATCGAGTTCGATCGATCTATACATATCCGCACGGCGTGCCAATCCTTTTCGGAGGACACCTCCGAAAAGCACGCCTTGTTTATCTGTGTTTATCTGCGGACTAATTTTTTTTTAAACGTGTAATCACACCATATAATAACTAAACTAATCTTTAAATCAATTGAACCAAAGCCTCAACCAAAATTTGATTTTGCTCGTCAGTACCAATACTAATTCGCAGCTTATCCTCTAAACCTAATTGTTTGAAATAACGTACTAAAATACCTCTTTCTTTTAGTGCCAAATAAATTTCTTCTGCATTTTCCCTTGGAGGTCGTACCAACAAAAAATTGGTTTGAGAATTTTCCAACTCGAAACCTAATTGCTTGAGTTCGATCGCTAGTGTCGATCGCGATCGCTTTACTTTTTCGGCGCATTCATTTTTATAAACTTGGTCTAACATTGCAGCCGCACCTACCGCACAGGCGATCGCGTCAATATTGTAGCTATCTTTAACTTTGTATAATCCGCTTAAAAGATGGGGATTAGCGATCGCGAAACCAAGACGCAAACCAGCCAAAGAATAACCCTTTGACATAGTTCTAATTACCATGACATTTTCAAACTCTTTTACTAGTGGTAATGCTGTTTCTTCAGCAAAATCAACATAAGCTTCATCGATCGCCAAAATACCAGATAAATTACTTGCCAAATACCTGAGATTTTCCAAAGGAACGCTTTGTCCTGAAGGGCTGTTGGGAGAAGCAATAAATGTTACCGCACCGTTTGCAGTTACCAGTTCTTCGATCGGCAAGTCATTATTTTTTTTATAGGGTATTTCCAGGCAATTAGCGGGCTGAATTTGGGTCAAAACCTTATAGAGTATATAAGTTGGAATTGGATAGACTATCTGACGTTCTAAATCCCCACATGTACGCACAATTAAATTTAAAATGTCATCGCTGCCATTGCCAACCATAATCCAATCTGTGGGAACGTCCAACACTTTGCTAACTGCTTCTCGAAACTCTTGGGCGTAGGGATGAGGATAACGTCGCAGCCATTCGCCATCAAAATTGCGTAAAACGGCTAGCGCTGATGGGGAAGGTGGATAGGGATTTTCGTTAGTATTGAGTTTGACGATCTTCGTTCCCTGCGGGGGCTGTTCGCCTGGAATGTAGCCAACCATTGCATCAACATTGGGACGGAAGTAAGAGGTCATAGTTTGTTTATTTGGCGATCGCTGGGTAACAGTTTAATTGTCTAAAATGTAGATAGATGTACATAGATACTGTTATCAAAGTTATCTAAATTAGCTCGCGGGCAAGGAGATTAGCTAATGAATGACCCATGCGATCGCTCCATGAATGAAGAAGATTGGTTTAATTTGGGAAAAGCCGATGCTTGGGCTGGCAAAATTAAGTCGCCACCCGAGAATGCTTTAGCTGCTAGTATGTACGACTTGGGTTATAGCGAAGGGGAAATAAAAAATCCGCCAATTGTCGATCGCATTACGGTAGATAGAACCAAGAAAAATTAAAAAGGCGATCGAATTATCTCGAAAACCAAAAACTAAAAAATATAAGCTATTTTCAAAAAAATTTAAGTTAAAGAAGGAAGATAATATTATTTTATCTGTTTATTCTTTCTTATTATGTTCGGTTTTACTAAACCAATTTATCCACTTTTATTAACTGCGGCTAAAGGTAATCCGGAGTCTGCACATCGACAATTAGTTAAAACTTTGAGTCAACTAGATCGTTCTCGAAGTAATCCATTAGCCAGTTCGACAATTAAACAATTAGAACGATCTTTTTGTTTTCAAAATAATCGTTTGTCACAAAATTTATGGGGATTAAATTTTGAAAATCCTCTAGGACTAGCGCCTGGTTTTGATAAAGATGGAATAGCTGCTGGAATGTGGTCTAGTTTTGGTTTTGGTTTTGCCGAACTTGGCGCGGTAACTCTTCACGCTCAGTCTGGAAACCCTTTGCCTCGAATGTTCCGTTTACCTTTGGATAAAGCCGCACTAAATCGCATGGGCGCGAATAATTTAGGTGCGGCGGTAATGGCGGAAACTTTACAACAAACTTGGCTGAGACATCCCCGTCAAATTCCGATTGGCATAAATTTATGTAAATCAAAAATAACGCCCTTAGAAGAATCTGCAAACGATTATGTTGCCAGTTTTAATCTACTCAAACCATGGGCAGATTATTTCGTCGTCAATGTCAGTTCTCCAAATACTCCTGGTTTGCGATCGCTACAAGCTGGCGAACAACTAGAACCAATTTTAAGCGGTTTAAATGCAGCCAACCGAGAAAATAAACCTTTGTTTATTAAAATTGCTCCCGATTTAGAGTGGGCTGACATTGCCGCGATCGTCAATTTGGCTAGAGTTTATAATTTGGCAGGAATTATTGCTACTAATACGACGATTCGAAGAGATAATTTAAAAACTGAAATTCTTGAAACGACTGGTAAATTACTGAAAGACGAATCTGGTGGTATTAGCGGCGCACCTTTAAGACAGCGTTCTACTGAGGTGATTCGTTTTATTTGGTCGGAAACGAAAGGAACGATCCCAATTATTGGAGTTGGCGGAATTTTTACAGCAGAAGATGCTTGGTCAAAAATTATTGCTGGGGCTAGTTTACTTCAAGTTTACACTGGTTGGGTTTATGAGGGCCCTTGGTTGGTTAAAAATATTCTAGAAGGTTTGCTTTCTAAATTAAAAAGAAATGGACTCGATTCGATCGCCGATGCAGTTGGATTAGAACATAAATCGTGACGCGATCGGTTTTTTTTGAGCTATGGCTTAGAGGTGCGCCCCGCGAGTATTTTTTTGTTCGAGCTAATCTCTGTCAACTACCCAACACGCTCGCGGAGTACCGCAGAGCGTGTGGGCTTGTATCTAAACTCCACCGCAATCCTGAGAACCTTTGCCGGATTTCAGCTTTGGTTTCACCGCTCGACACATTAGGGGATGCTGACAAGCTCCCCGTACTAGTCCAGTCTTGCCGAACTAGCAGCGTTCTCATTGCAATATTTCGCGCACCAACCAAATCAGCATGTAACTCATGAGCGCAACATTCGCAGCAAAATAATAGTCCTTTGTTCGGTCTATTAGCATCCGAGGTATGTCCACATTTAGGACAACTTTTCGAGGTGTAATGTGCTGGTACTTTAGTAGCCAGAGAGCCGTTTAGATTAGCCTTGTAGTCGATATAGCCATGCAATTCGGCAAATGACCATTTAGCCTTGTTTCTATTAGCTCTACGTCTCTTTTTGCTTGCCTTCTTGCCCGATTTGGTTCTAGTCCTGTCCCGTATTCCAGTCAGATTTTCCAGTCCAATCAGGGTATTGGGTTTCGCAATATCCTTGCTGATTTGGTGGTTCACATCAACGATAAACCGTCTTTCTCTTCCAGACAAAGCGATTAGTCTTCGCTTCGCTGAACGAGTGCCTTTACGCTGAAGAGTCATCCGTGATTTATGATAGCGATTGGCTTTATGCCTAGCATCTTTCCCTGTGTAGAATTTAGACTTATTTTGTAAGTCTGTTTCCACCGCTAAGTAGCGCATACCCACGTCAACACCAGAGACTCTGGTTATTTTTAATGGGTCGAGTTCAGGGGTTTCCACTTCGACACTTACCATCAAATAGTAAGTCTTAGAAGAACGCTGATAGACAATTTTAGCGGCTCCAATCTTTGCACCATTGGCAATTAAATCTAGATGCTTATTGTAGCCATCATACGAGACTACTATTCTCCCGGAGAGCGTGATGATACTCACTTGTCGTTCGGTCTTAAAGGAGTAATCACGGCAGTAGTTTAGGGTACATGTTCGAGAAATATATTTAGGGGCTTTATCTAGCCCTTTGTACCGCCTCTTAGTGTAGCCTTTGGCAATAGCATCGTTAGATTGCTTTACCTTAGTCCAAAGAGTTTTGTATGTTGCAGAAACTTGTCTAGGCACATTACAAGCCATTTGCGCTCCAAGCCCAAATCGAACCCGCAATTCGTTGTAGACAGCCGAATGCAACTTAGCACCATTACTAGTTTTACCCGCATCAAAAGCGACTTGTGAAGTATAGTTTAAGGCATCACGGTAGGCTAAAGCAGTCTGAGACACCAAAGCTTTTTGCTCGGCGGTCAGGTTTAGTTTCAGCTTGGCGGTGATTACTTGGGACATTATCTTCACGAACTCTGATACTATTGTATCTCGTGAAGATAAAGAAAGCAATGAACAGTACAAGGAATTTGTTCGTTCCTCGACCGCTCCCTCACTTTCCGAGATCTAAAGATTGTCGGTTTTAGATCTGAGGGCGGATCTCTTCGAGAACGCGAATTCCTCCCACCGCTCACCTGAGTACAGGTAGAGCGGGGGACTCCTTCTGTTCGAGTTGAAAAAAAAAATAATTAATGTGAGTTGAGAAGCCCGCGCTGTAAACGCTTCGTGTCAGCGTCGGGAGTACGTCACAAAATAATGTTTGGGGATTCGTTAGAGTAATTATAGGATTTATTACATCGCCATTATTAATTGATATTTAAGGTGTTGTTTTTCAAATTTTCTTCAGTTCGCTTCATTTTATTAGCTGGTTTGTTCGGTTTGTTGACTGCTTGTAATAACCAAGCAGTTGAAGGCTTTTTTGCACCCGATCCAAAATTGTCACAAGATTCTCAGACGGCTAATTCGTCGGAAACACAACCAAACAATTCCTCGCCTTCAACCAACGACACTCAAAGTCAATTACCTACAAATTTTCCTCCAGAAATTCCCCTTTATCCACAAGCACAATTACTAAATATTGAATCGTCAACAGAAAACCCACAAGTTAAAACAAATTGGTCGTCTGCGGACAATGCTGAGACGATCGCCAGCTTTTATCAAAAACAATTAGAGTCTAATAATTGGCAAATCTCTCAACCTTTTTCTGACCCAGTTAATAATGGCGAACAAATTTTAATTGCCAATCGCGATCGCCTTCGTATCGCAATCTCAATCTTACCTAAATTGACTGCCAGCAATAATACGACGACTGGCACGCAATTCGCGATCGCCTATCAAGCAAATCCAGATGCGGCGACTGACAATACTAATAATACTTCCGAGCGATCGTCAAACGAATCTACTCAACCACAACAAACTGAGACGACAAACTTACCTCGATCGCAACCTCAAGGCAGCGATCGCTATCTTCAAGATATTATCGCTTTGGGAGTTGGACCAAGCGATCGTAGCTCTTTCGAACAAACTATCAGTCGTCGCGAGTTTGCACGCTGGTTGGTAACAGCCAATAATCGAATCTATGCTAACGATCCAGGCAAACAAATTCGTTTGGGAAATAAAAATTCACAACCTGCTTTTAAAGATATTTCCAATAATGACCCCGATTTTGCAGCCATTCAAGGATTAGCAGAGGCTGGTTTAATTCCTTCTCCTCTGAGTGGCGATAATTCGGCTTTACTATTTCGTCCTGACGTACCTTTGACTAGAGAAACTCTTTTATTATGGAAAGTGCCTCTAGATTTACGTAAAGCTTTACCAAAAGCATCAATCGATCTTGTCAAAGAAACCTGGGGTTTTCAAGATAGCAATAAAATTGACCCCAAAGTTTTGTCAGCACTTTATGCAGATTATCAAAACGCAGAACAATCTAACATTCGTCGCGTTTTTGGTTATACTACTCTGTTTCAACCCAAAAAAACCGTCACCCAAGCAGAAGCAGCCGCCGCACTTTGGTTTTTTGGCGATCGCGCCGATGGTATATCTGCTAGCGATGCTTTACAAATTAGGGAACAGGGAACAGGGAATAGGGAATAGGGGATAGGGGCTAGGGGCTAGGGAATAGGGGCTAGGGAATAGGGGCTAGGGAATAGGGGCTAGGGGCTAGGGGCTAGGGAAAAGTCAAAAGTTAGGAGTATAACTACTTATTACTTATTTACTCCCTCTTAATACAATTCATATTTCAATAAAGTACAAGGTAAAGAACCATTGTAAACAGGAATTCGTTTGGAAGCTTTCAAGCCAACTTTTTTGGCTAACTCTTTATTTCCTGTCAAAATATAAGCAGTCCAACCTTTAAAA
>JBOFLQ010000253.1:0-9472 GCA_051657945.1 Xenococcaceae cyanobacterium
GGTCGAGCCGAAAAAGCAGGAAACCTTAGCGTTAAAGCCGATTCTGTTCGACTCGATCGAGGTGCGATCGCCGCACAAACGCGATCGGGAGAAGGAGGTAACATCAACCTACAAATCGATGACACTATCTTGATGAGAAATAACAGTAAAATTTCTTCTCAAGCAACTCAACAAGCTACGGGAGGTAATTTAAATATTGATGCTCGATTCATTGTTGCTTTTGCAGAAAATAACGACATTGTTGCCAATGCCGAACTTGGTGAGGGTGGAAAGATTAATATTGCCACCGAAGCAATTTTTGGACTCCAACAAAGAAAATCTACACCACTAAATCCAACCAACGACATTGATGCGAGTTCCGAATTTGGCTTGCAAGGACAAGTAGCGATCGAGACTCCAGATATCAATCCCAGCCAAATAACTATTCAATCACCAGATAAAATTGTCGAACCAGATGAAGTCACCGCTCAAGCTTGTGCGGCTTCTGGTTCTGGAGAATTTGCCAAAAGCAACAGTTTTACCGTGACGGGAAAAGGCGGCAAACTTCAAAATGCTTTTCAACCTTTGAGAGGCGAGACGATTAGAATAGGCGGGAAGACGGTAGGAGCAGAGGCGAGAATTAGAGAGGAAGACAAGGAGACTAGCAGAAGAGGAGAAAAGATCGATTCCGCTCGCATCGTACCTGCTCGCGGTTGGTTTGTTAATAGCAAAGGACAAGTTATTCTAACTAGATATCCTACACCTAACACTAGCGAACGCACTGCAACTAAGCTTGCTGATTGTCATACCGCACCAAATCAAATCTAGCAAAATATCCGAGTCTTCCTTTCGATCGCAATTACAACTAAAATGCAACAAACTCACGATCGTCCTTTTTGAAACTAATGATTTGTATCATCATGGGGGTTTCTGGTTCGGGAAAATCTACCATCGGAAATCTACTAGGCAAACGAACTGGTTGGACATTCTACGATGGAGATGATTTTCATCCACCAGAAAACATCGAGAAAATGAGTCGCGGCATTCCTTTAAGCGATCGCGATCGTCAACCTTGGTTGCTAGCACTGCAAAAATTAATTGACGAAGCGATCGCCCGTAAATCCAATCTAGTTATTGCTTGTTCTGCACTCAAAGATAGTTATCGTCAGACTTTGCATTCCTCACATCAAGAAGTAGTTTGGGTTTATCTCAAAGGCGATCGGCAACAATTAGAGCAAAGATTGCAACAAAGACACAATCATTTTATGAAATCTAAGATGTTAGAAAGTCAATTAGAAACGCTTGAAGAACCTAAAGAGGCATTAACCGTATCTATCTCGGAAAGTTCCGAAGCGATCGTCGCTAAAATTTTAGATTATTTGGATCGAAAAAAGTCCACAGATAAACAAGGCGCACACATCTGAGGCGGAAATATCCGAGGTTTCCAAGGCGGAAATATCCGAGGTCTCCTCGGATATGTTTATCCGCCGTGAGGCTTCCGAGGCGGAAATATCCGAGGTCTCCTCGGATATGTTTATCCGCCGTTCAGATGTGCGTTGGTGCGCCGTGCAGATGAACACAGATAGTTATTGCACGCGAGATTGCTGCGCTTAAAAAATTATTAAGAAGAATTATCTTAGCTGTTTCAGTCCAGTAGATTAAATCAGCACAAAAAAGTTTCGATGGCAATTTAATCTTTATCTATATTTAGTTATTGCAAAGCTCGATCGAGCAGGTAGAGGCGTTTTCTGAAAATAGACACACGTATTCTGCAAAACTCCATTTTTATAGTACTCAAACCCTCATGCTTTCGTCAAGATCGGTAAAAATAACACCACGAGTTTTGGTCGTTTCAGCGTATGAATTTTTATTAAGAAAAAACTTTTCAGGAAAATCTTCAAAAAAAAAATTAGAGTCAAACACTATTTATAAAAAAATTTTATAAAAATTCCCCAAAATCATCCTCAATCAATGCATCAACCTCAATTTCTACCAACATCTCAGGCGAAATCAAACGACTCACTTCCACCATAGTCGTAACAGGTCGAATTTCACCAAAAAATTCGCCATGTGCTTTACCAACTTCCTGCCAATTATCGATATTTGTGACATATACTCGCGTACGAACTACATCTTTCAAACTAGCACCCGTTTGCTTGAGTGCCGATTCGATATTTTTGATGATCTGAACGGTTTGCGCGTAAGCATCGCCCACACCGACGATATTGCCATCAGCATCAGTTGCAGTCGTACCAGAAACGTAAATATAAGAACCAAGACAAACTGCACGAGAATAACCGACGATCGATTCCCAAGTAGTGCCAGTTGAAATATTTATTCTGTTCATTTATCCTGCCAAAAAACAATAGAGTCATTAAGTGATTGTACTTTCGTACCAGGATAATAAAATTGAAGAATTTGCGATGCCGACCAACCAATTTTAGCGAGATGGCGCGTACCGTGTTGACTCAAACCCACGCCATGTCCAAAACCACCACCAACAAAGGTATATGCTGTGAGATTATTACTTGGATCGTAGTTGGGTTCTAAATAAAATAGAGTGCTGGAAATACCTTGAAAAGCACTGCGAATTTCGTTTTTAGTTAATTCGTTCGCGCCAGTGTCGGTTTGTACTTCCATGGTTAAAATTCGACCCGATCGCGAACGTTTTTTTATCTCTAGTTTTTTAATAGAGAGAAAATCGCCATAAGAACTATTGCTGCGTTTGAGGTAGTCGCGCAAACCGTTATTAAGATCTTCCAACTTAACTTGCTTGCGCCAGCGAAAAGTCTTGTTTCCCTTTTCGTTAAATCCTTTATTCAAATTAATAAAGCGACGAACGTCTTCTTCAGAAACGAGGGGTTGACTGGAAATATCCCAAACTTTCCCAGGTGCGTCAATAATTGGTTGGAGATAGGGACGCTCAGATCCATCCCAAACATCATTAAAATATGCAGTTACGCCACCATTGGCAGAATAATAAAGCGCATCGACTAATTCTTTCTGGTAAGTCAATACCCTCCCTTTTGTCTGTGCGATCGCGCGATCGATGGTGGAATTTGTTCCACTCAATCCTTTATAAACCTGACAGTGAACTGTCGCGCACAGTTGATAGTTGTCAATTGCAAATCTTCTCAAATTTCGCAGTGCGTAAGTACGAGCTATAATCGCTTGAACTTGTAAGGCGTTATTAGGAGCATCCGCACCGATTTCAAAAGGAACGACTCCTCTAAGATAAGTTTCTAAAGGTACTAAATCGACAAAAGAAAAGTCTCCGTAAGCATTTGGTTGCACTTTTAAACTGCCAGCGTAGAGAGTTAAGGTAGAATTTTCTTTACTTTCAACCAAAGCAAAGCGATTTTTCTGAGATTTAATTTCAAAAGAGTCAGTTGTAAATTTTTTATCTCCCACTATCAAAGCAAGTCTCGATCGCGCCGTCAAAACCTTACTATCCAAATAAACATTTTTAAATCCCTGAGACTGAAGATTTTCCAGCAACAAGCGACGCAATAGAGGTGTTGTATAAACACTGCGTTTTGCCCAAACTTGCCAACGTTCTGGTTGCGCTATTTCTGTCTCGATTCCTTGCTTTTTAAACTGTTCGGCGATCGCCTCCGCACTTTCAAAAGCGGAATGACTACTCAATACCAATTTTTCATCGAGGGTTGAATTGGTAAGAATTTGCGGTTCGATCGCTACTTTTAGTTGACTGGTTTGAAGGGTTCGTTTTTGTAAATCGTCACCAACAAAACTCAGAGTCAATGAATCTCCCTGAGTACTGTTAATGGCTACTTCTTCTCCAACTTCGTCTCCAAATCTTTGCACGATGCCTATTTGTAATTCGACATCAAGAGGTGCGATTTTTGTTGCCAAAACAGTTTTTAATTCTACCAGACACAACAGTAAAATTATTCCCAAACTCACACCCAAGCAAAATTTTCCTTGTCTGGGCAAAGCGTTTTACTCCTTCCTATTTTATTTTAATTTTCGATCGAGCGTGAACCATCTATCTACTAATCGTCCTTGTCGAGATCTTCAAGATTAATACTCTCTAAAAGTACTTCCCCTTGAATCATTCTTTGGGCGGCATCGAGTAAAGTATCTTCAACGTAAGGCTTAACAAAATAACCTTTCGCACCGCGTTTGGCAGCAATATTCTTCATTTTTTGAGCCCCGCGAGAAGTCAGCATGGCGATCGGTAGTTCGGAGAGTCTTTCGTCTTCTTGAAGACGAGATAGTAACTCTAAACCGTTCATACGTGGCATTTCAATATCACAGAAAGCGATATCGCAATATAATCCACCTTTGAGTTTATCCCAAGCTTCTTGACCGTCGCGAGCCTGTTCTACGTGATAGCCAGCTTTTCTAAAAGTCATTGACAAAAGTTCCCTGACCGTTACCGAATCATCAATAATTAGTACTACTAAGTCAGATGTATTCTTGGCAACTGATTTAATTTCAGGAGGAGAAGATTTTTCTAGTTCTGGTACAACTATATTTATTTCCCCTACTTCTTTGGCAAAAGTATCGATCGTAGTAGAAGTATCTTGCTTGATAAAACGTTGAGCTACGTCAATGAGATCTTTTTCTGTATATGGCTTGGTTAAATAAGCGCTAGCTCCCAAATCGGTGGCTAATTTACGGTGTTTTTCCGCACCTCTGGAAGTGAGCATCGCTACGGGAATATGTTTGAGACTATCCTCTTTCTTGAGATTGGAAAGCAATTCTAAACCGTTCATGCGAGGCATTTCAATATCGCAGAAAATCATATCGGCTGGTAAACCACCTCGCAATTTATCCCAACCTTCTTGACCGTCGCGAGCTTGTTCGACTCGGTAGCCCAATTTGCCAAAGCTGAGGGTGAGCAATTCGCGAACGGTGATCGAGTCATCAACCACCAATACCAATGGTTCGGTTTTGAGAAGTTCTTGCTCTGCTTGCTTGTTATCGCCTCCGAGTTGCCATAGATTAGAATTAATGTCAGTGCTTCTGCGTCCTTGAGCGATTTCAATCAACTCTAAAACGTCGCCGATCGCCATAATACTACCGTCGCCGAGAATGGTTGCTCCCGCAATCCCTGGTGGTTTGGGAACGGGTCCTTCAATTTGTTTGATCACAATTTCTTGTTCGCCAAAAATGCGATCGACAGAGACGGCGATCGAGTTACTACCACTCCGCAAAACGACGATGGAAACAGTATCGTCATCTTTGATTTTGCTGTAAATCGAACCCCTACGCATTTGACGGTTGTAGGAGAGTAAATTGCTTAAAGGTTGGAATGGTAGGAGATTGCCGCGCCAGGGAACGCACTGCAATCCTTGAGCGTTGGTTTGAATATCGTTGGGGCTGTATTCTTTGGTATCTTCAACACCGTCAATGGGAAAAGCAATGCGGGTGCGCTCGCTCAAACAAGATAGTGCTTTGGAAATACTTAAAAATAGGGGCAAACGAATTGTAAAAGTAGTTCCCTTGCCTATGGTCGAATCGATACTAACCGTTCCCCTAATTTTTTTTAGGTCGGTTCTGACAACGTCCATACCCACGCCACGACCAGCAAAGTCATCGGCTTTATCTCTGGTACTAAAACCAGGATGGAAGAGAAACTCGTAAACATCTTGTACCGACAAGTTATCTACTTGAGCGGGAAAAATTAAACCTTTTTCCAGTGCCTTCGCTTTGACTCGTTCGGGGTCGATACCAGCGCCATCGTCGGATACGGAAATGACAGTCTGATTTCCCTGAATGTAAGCGTTAATTTCAATTGTCCCGATCGAAGACTTTCCTTTTTGAACTCGTTCTTCTGGAGACTCAATCCCGTGCGTCATGGCATTATTGACCAAGTGCGTCATCGGGTTGTAGAGGTTTTCGACGATCATTTTGTCGATGAGAACGTCTTTTCCTTCTATGTTTAATTCAGCTTGCTTATTCAATCTCGTCGAGATGTCTCTAACTGCCCTAGGTAGGCGATCGGCAGTTTGACCGAAGCTAACCATGCGCGAGGAGTTAATTCCGTCTTGTAGCTGGGAAGTTACCTGTCTGAGAGTTTGCGTAACTTTATCGGTTTCGTCCAAGAGAAACTGAATATCAGAAGAAGATTCTCGAACTCTGACGATTAATTCGATAATATCTTGAGAGAGCAAATGGAAGCCTGTAAATCTGTCCATTTCTAAAGCGCCTAGCTCGTCGTCGCTTTGGTTGTTGCTGTTGCCAAAACTCGATCCCGATCGACTGCTGTCGCTAGAATTCTGATAGGCTTGACGACTTGCCATTAAAGCACCTTCGAGAAGCGATCGCTCGTACAAGTCGTGCATTCTCGCACCAACGTCGTTCAAGGACTGGACGTGATTGAGGAGGTTATCTAAAAATTGCCGCAAGCGATCTTGGTCTTCTTCGAGTCTATTACGTTTGACGACCAATTCCCCAATTAAATTACTTAGATTGTCCAGCGTTTTGACTGGAACGCGCATCGTCTGTTCGAAATTATTGCTACCACTACTAGCTTTTTGAGTGGCAGCAGGAGCGATATTTTCCCTACCTGAAGGTTTGACAGTGGCAATCGGCTTTGTTTTGGCCCGAAGATCTTCTTGAAGCAGAGATTCTAAGTCTTGGAAGTCTTCAGCAGCTTCTAAGGTTGGTGCTGGTTCTGTCTCTGTTGCTTCAAATGAAGATGAAATCGAATCGGTTTCATCATTGGCTTCATTTACGTCGATTAAAGCGGCTAAATCGTCAAATAATACGGCTGATTCGTCAATTAAGTCGTTGAGTTCGTCAAAATTGCTGTCTGATTCAGGTGAGTATACATTTCCATCTGTAGGAAAGTCTAGCTCTAACTCGTTTTCCAATTCGGATAGAGGATCGATTTCGAGATCGCTTTCGAAATCTAAAAATTCATCTAAGTTATCGAAGCTTTCAATACTGTCGATCGCAAAATCGTTTTCTTGTGATATTTGTGGTAAATTTTGACTGTTTTCCTGGCTAATTATACCAAGATTGCGCGACACCATGCACTCTTCGCTATCGAATATTGTGGCTAGTTCTTCTTGTTGGATGCTAGTTTCGTCATTTTTTTGGGGATTTGTGGTGTTATTTTGGACATCGTCATTGTCTTCAAGCGAAAAATCAAGCCAATCAAAATAAGGTACGTCCGATTGATTATTTAATGCTTGCGAATTATTACCGACAGAGCTATTTGTATTATCTAGAGAACGAGGGTTCGAGCGCTGGCTGTTTAAATCTGTTTTTGCTGAATTTTCTTGAGGATTCTGACCGAGAGTTGCTTTCCAAAAATCGTCAAAGTCTTTTCCTAGTTCTCCTAAGGAGGTGTCGTCATTGTTGGGCGATTGCTCGCCATTTTGCTGCTCAAACAAGTTATCATTTGGTTCTACTTGTTTATCTTGACCACTCATAATTTTCTCTTGTTGCCTTTGCCAACCTTGTTTAAGCTTAACCGATGTTAATTAACTTGAAAGTGCAGTAACCCTTGATTCGCTATTGTTGACAACATTTATAATATGATTTTAAATTTTGTGAAATTGAGCTTGCGATGGCGCAGTAGCTCGACGTTTATTCGTGCTGACCGTTGAGTTATGAAACTAGTTTGTTTGTTCAAATCTAACAAGATTATAATTATCTCGATGCTATCTGTCAGATTTTCTCTATATTAATTTTTAAAAAGCTTTCTAGAAATTATTTATTGTCTATGAAACGCTCTACTGCAACTTTATTAATATCTTGCCCCGATCGCCCTGGTTTGGTCGCTAAGATTGCCAATTTTGTCTATTCTAATGGGGGTAATATTATTCATGCCGACCAACACACGGATTTTTCGGCGGGGTTATTTTTAATTCGGATCGAGTGGGAATTAGATAATTTTAATTTGCCCAGAGAAGTTATTGCTCCCGCTTTTAACGCGATCGCTACTCAAATAGAAGCTAACTGGCAATTGCATTTCTCTGATGTGTCTCCCCGTCTTGCTATTTGGGTTACCAAGCAAGATCATTGTCTGCTCGATTTGCTTTGGCGACACAAAGCTAAAGAAATCAACGCTTATATTCCTTTAATTGTTAGCAATCATGACAAATTAAAACCGATCGCGCAACAATTTGGCATCGATTTTCATTACATTCCTATTTCTACTGAAACAAAAAGCGATAGCGAAAATAAACAATTAGAACTTTTAAAAAAATACAATATCGATCTAGTAGTCTTAGCTAAATACATGCAAATTCTCAGCCCAGAATTTGTCTTAAATTTTCCCAATGCTATCAATATTCATCATTCTTTCTTACCAGCTTTTCCTGGTGCAAATCCCTATCATCGCGCTCACGAACGAGGTGTGAAAATTATCGGTGCAACAGCTCATTACGTGACTGCCGATTTAGATGAAGGCCCGATTATCGAACAGGAAGTCGCACGAGTTAGTCATAGAGATACGGTTGAAGATTTGATTCGTAAAGGGAAAGATTTAGAAAGATTAGTATTAGCAAGAGCGGTAAGATTACAATTGGAAAATCGTGTTTTAATTTATGGTAATCGAACGGTTGTTTTTAGTTAATTAGGGAATAGAGAATAGGCAATCAAATCGATTTTTCTAAAAATTGCTAGATAAGTCGAACGCTGATTCTAAATAACGATCGAGATAAAATTGATAGCCAGATTCAATTAAAATAGATGAGTTTTGTTCCAAAAATGAATGACGATCGCTAGTTTTTTTATAAGTAACTAAACCTACATCAAATCGACAAAAATATTCAGAAAAATTAAGATATTTTGCTAAAAAAGTAGCAGCAGTACGACTTATCTTTAATTGTTTTTTAGGGTTAATCGCTAACAATCCATTATCATCCCAATTATTTTGACCGCGTGTTTTTACTTCAACAAAAATGATTTGTCGATTCGATTCTTGTTCGGCGATTAGATCGATTTCTCCCCAACGACAATGCCAATGATGATGTAAAATCTTCCAATCTTGCGTTTCCAACCATTGTTTGACTAACTTTTCTCCGAGATCGCCAATTTTTTCCATCCTACTTTTTATAGCGGCGAAATATTTCTTGTTTTTGCAAGAAACAGTTTACAAATTCTCCATCTGACACGTCTTCTAAAATTACCCAGTTGGGATTATTTTGCATGCGGCTCATTTGAGTTTTATGCTGTTCTAGAGCGTTACGTTTGATTGCTAAAACTGTTTCGATGTCAACAACGTAGTTAAAATCTTTAAGCAAGCGAGAACAACCTTGAGGCGCGGCTTTAGCATTTTTGAGAAATCCGATAAGTCGATGGCGACTGTATGCATAAGTCGTCCAAGGCCAATGATTCCAAAACCAAATTGGGTATTCGCAGACTGTAGCACTGTGGTTGGATTGTTGTAGGGCTTCGATCGCGATGTGATTGGTAGCGACGTGATCGGGATGATTGTCTTGATAGTAGGGAACGTAAATTTCTTCTGGTCGATCGCGATCGAGAATTTCTTTGACTTTGGCTACGGCTTCTG
>JBOFLQ010000254.1:0-7194 GCA_051657945.1 Xenococcaceae cyanobacterium
ACGTCGGCAAAGGCAATCCCCGCCAGCGCCACCAACAAACGACTTTTTTCGTGGCTCAGTTGCAGCCATCCCAAGGGGGTACGGCGTTTTAATTGTTGTAGTGGTTTTATCATTGTTCGATCGACACCTGAACTTGCAAGTTAGTAAGTCTGGCAGCTTTTTGGCTGGAAGCTGCATCTAATGCGATATGAACTTCAACGATGCGGGAGTCAATATTGGCACTGGGATCGGTATTGATTACTTGCTGCCTTTGTACTTGCCAGCCAATTCGTTCCACAATTCCATGCAATTCGCCAGGTAGAGAATCGCCGATAACGCGAACTTTTTGCCCAGTTTTTATCTTAATTACATCACTTTGGTAAACTTCTGCTACCGCATCCATCTGATTAGTTTGACCTAAATCGATAATGCCATCGGTACTAGAAACTAGTTCTCCCGCACGACTATAAATCTTCATGACAACGCCGTCTTGGGGGGCTTTGACGTAAGCTCGATCTAAACTTGCTTTTGCCCCAGTAACTGCGGCGATCGCGCGATCGACTTCTGTTTTAGCTGTATTCACATCGACCTGACGAACTTCTGCGATGCTGTCTAAGTTTGCTTTTGCTGCTGCTAATTCTGGAGAACGGATCGACTGTTTGCGTCGTAAGTTGACTTGTGCTTCTTGTAAGCTTTCACGCGCTGTTTCTAAACTCAGTTGCTTACTGTCTCGTTGGGAAGCGGAAACCCCTCCACCTTCAAATAGGGATTTGTAACGCCGATCTTCGGCTTCTGCGTTTTTTACTTCAGCTTTTAAGCGTTCTACAGTCGCCGCTTGAGCATCTATATCTCCTTGGCGATCGCTTTCCAAACGCTCAATTTCAGCTTGCTGCGCTAAAATTTCTCCTCGTTTAGCACCTGCTTTTACTTGTTCTAGTTTTGCTCGTGCTACTCTAACTTCTTCTTTTGCTTCATTTAAATCTGCTTGGAGACGATCGCGATTGTCCAAAATAGCAATTACTTGTCCTACTTTGACTCGATCGCCTTCTTTTACCAACAAGCGATCGACTCGATTCCCATTGGCTGAAGTGGGTGCGGATAATTTGATTATTTCTCCTTTAGGTTCTAATCTTCCCAAAGCTGTTACTGTTTTTGGCTCTGGTACGCTGGTAGAAGGCGCTGGAGTGTCGGTTGTTTGTGGCAATTGATTTCTAGAAACAACATAAACAGAACCCCCTGCAAGCGCTAAAGCTGCTGCAATCGCGATTAATTTCCAGCGTTCTGAAGCTGTCGCACCCGATAAATTATTAGTTTCTGTATTATGTGCCATAAAACACCTTCTACATTAAAGTAAAATATTTAAACTGAACTGTATAGTTTAAATAATATAATTAGACTAAACCGAGTAGTATAGTTATGTCAAGCAATTGCATCTTAAAAGATAATCGATAATATGAAGCAGCCCAAAACCAGCAGTCCAGAGCGTCAACTATCTCAAGAAAAAGCTTTATCAATTATTAATGGAGCGATGCAAGAATTTTTAGCCCGTGGTTATGCAGCGACGAGTATGGATCGTATTGCTACCGTGGCTGGAGTATCTAAAGCAACTGTCTACAACCACTTCCAAGACAAAGAAGGATTGTTTAACGCGTTAATTCAGCAATTAGTCGAGAAAAAATTTCGAGCTATTTTTGGTTTGAGTGACTCTCCAGTTTTAAAAGGTGAACCGCGTCTAGTATTGAGAAAATTAGCAACTAATATGTTGGAGACTTGCGCGTCCGATCGACAAATTCTCGACTTCATGAGATTGATTATCGGTGAATCGGGACGTTTTCCAGAATTAGCTCGCGCCTTCGTGCGTAATATTGATGCGTCAGCTTTTCAATTTTTTTGTCAGTATCTCAAAGAATATGCCGAAGAACTAAAATTGCCAGATCCAGAAGCAACAGCAAGAATTTTTATTGGCTCTTTGGTGCATTACACGATCGTCCAGAAAATGCTACACGGCGAAGATATTTTACCAATGGAGCGCGATCGATTGATCGACAGTTTACTTTACTTTATTTGTGGGGAAAATAGGGATTAGGGGATAGGGGTTAGGGATTAGGGATTAGGGGATTAGGTAACAACCATGAACTATAAACTATGAACCATTAACAACTAAGCGCTAAACGTCGATCGCTTTAATAAAATCTGTTGAGAAAGTACGCGATCGCGCAACAACATTAATTGTCTGTCTTTAATGCCAGCGTTTATTAATCCATCGACAGTATGTAATAAATATTCAGCAGAAGAACCAATATGACCGCAAGCTGTAGCAATACTATTAATAGTAGTCTCTAAAGGTAATTGTTTGGCATAGCAACAATGATCGCGATTGACGACAAAGGCGATCGCTTTGAATTTTTGTACGCCATCATAGACGGTAACCCAGCGAGGATGATAAGAACCAACTACCATTTCGCGCCGCCATACCAATAATAATTCTGCCATCGAATCTTGGCGATCGAGTCTGTAAGCAATACCGCGACAACTACCACCGCGATCGAGTCCTAAAACCAAACCTGGATTGTCTGGCGTACCCCTACCCAAAGGTGCCCACAAACAAAACCGTCGATGTTTTCCATACAAAGTAGCAACGCGGCGATCGACAAAACGAAAAATCGGATTCCAAATCAGCGATCCATAAGCAAAAACCCAAACATCTCCATCTGACTTTATCTTTTTCAAAGTTAGATCTATAGATGTCTGTAATTCAGTTTCACTTAAAACACGCAGATCGACACCCGATTCTAAAATCATTTTCTGCAAGATTCTGGATTCGAGATCGGTTCGAGTAAGTGCCATACTCTCGGTTGTATCTGTGAACTTTTAGTATTTAATTATTTCTTTTTCATTAATGGTACACATTGCTTTGGATTTTGTCACAGTTTTTTTAAGTGCTGCTGCCTTATATTTTTGCCATTTTTAAGCAAGCGGCATTTGACTGAGAATCTTCTCTATTTCTTCCCGATTGATTTGTATGTTGTACCAAATTTTAAAATGTTTGCAACAGATGTTATTTTGCCAGTTGAATGCAAATTAGTTTAAACAATTATCGTCGCCAGTTAAAATTTACTTATTGGTTAATTGCGCTCTCGATCGTCTTTATCGCTGTTGCTTGCAATTACAAACAAACTTTGCCTTCTCTAGAGCGCGCGACAACTAATAACGTTGAACTGACAATCTGGTGGGATAAAGGTTTTAATCTCGAAGAAGATGAAGCTTTAAAACTTTTTGCTAGCAAATGGTCTAGTCAAACTGGCAATAAAGTCAAACTTATTTTTTATCCGACAAACGAACTTCTCGAAAAAATTCAACGATCGCTCAAAGCAGGCAATCCCCCCGATTTAGTTATGGCGAATAGCTCCGAACTATCGCTCTTGCCGCGTCTTGCTTGGGAGGGAAAATTGGCAAATGTTAGCGATGTTATCGACCAAAATAAAAATCTTTACCCCAAATCAGTTTTAGATGCAATTAATTTTTATAACGATCGCACCAAAAAATCTAGCTATTATGGAGTTCCGATCGCTCAAGTTAGCATTCATATATTTTACTGGCAGAAATTAATTCAGAAAATAGGTCACTCTAACCGCGATATTCCTGGTGAATGGGATGAATTCTGGCATTTTTGGCAAAAAGCGCAACAAGATTCACAGCTTCAGCAACAAAAAAAGATTTACGGTTTGGGATTGCCTCTGTCCATAGCATCACCAGATACATATTATCTATTCGAACAAATTTTAGAAGCATACGATGTCACCATTCTCGATGCAAACGGTATACTTTTAGTCGATCGCCCTCAAATACGCCAAGGTATTATTAAGTGTCTGGACTGGTACGCACAATTTTACCATGGGGGTTACATACCTCCAGAGGCGATCGATTGGTTAAATATGGATAATAATCGCAGCTTGCTCAACCGTATTGCGATGATGACTCCTAACGTAAGTCTCTCGATTCCTGCTGCGGTGCGTCAAGATCCCGATACTTATTACCATAAAATGGGGATTCTAGAGTTGCCTAAAAAACCTAATGGCAAACCAATGCGCCATCTAGTTTCAGTCAGACAGGCGGCTATTTTTTCAGATTCGACTCATCAAAGCGTTGCTAAAGATTTTCTGCGCTATTTAATCGAACCTGAAAATATGAAAAATTATTTGAAAGCGAATGGGATTAGAAATTTACCGACACAGAAGTTAGTTTTACAAGATTCTTTTTGGAAATACTCAAAAGATCCCTATACTTCTGTTGCGATTAAAACCATAACTAAAGGTCAGACACGCCTATTTTATACGGTTCGACATCCCGCTTACAGTATAATTCTTAAGGAAAATATTTGGGGTAAAGCACTGCAAAGAATAGTTGTCGATCGATATTCTTCAGAAAAAGCAGCAGATGAAGCGATCGAGCGAATCAAAACTATCTTTAAACAATGGGATGAAAAAGAGGCTAGTAGTTAGAAATTAGAAACGCCGATCGCGAGGAAGAAAGATTGCGACTCTGGAAAGAAAATTTAACCAATAAAATTGCTACCTCCTTTTTATTACTCTCGTTATTAAGCGTTGGTGCAGTTGGAGGAATTGCTTTCGATCGCGCCAGAGAAGCCCTCAAACAAGCAGCTTTTAATCGGCTCAGTGTGGCTGCAACTCTAAAAGAAGAAGAAATTTCTCGTTGGTTTGAAGAACAACAAAGAGATATTCTTTTGGCAACTCAGTTACCAGATTTACAAGCAAAACTTTCGATTTTATTGAGTACTTCTCCATCGGATTCGCTCGATCGAGGTACTTATCAAATTTTATCTAACTACTTGCAAGAAGTTGCCAAAATTAAGCCCAATCTTGGCGAAATTTTTGTTCTCGATCGCAGCAATAAAATAATTCTTTCTAGCGATCGCGATCGTGAAGGCGAATACGAAATCCTAGCCAACATTACTTACATCGAACAAGTTGAGTTGGGAAAAAACTTTGCACCGATTTTTTATGTCTCGCCCATAACTGGAAAACCCGCAGTAACTCTGGCAAAAACCATCAAAAATAAAGCGGGAGTCAGACAGGGCATGATTTTAATTAATTTGAATTTAGAGCGGATCGATCGTATCATTCGAGAACGTACAGGATTGGGCGACAGTGGCGAAACCTATTTAGTTGGCTCGTTGGTTAGTAAAAATGCCTTAATTTCTGGAGAAAAAGCTAACGATCGGCAATTTTCTCAAGGCATTAGCAGCGAAGGTATCGATGCAGCTATGAGTGGCGCGAGTGGTTCGGGACTTTACCAAAATTATGCAAAAGTGCCAGTAATCGGCGTGTATCGCTGGCTTAACGAGCAAGACTTGGCTTTATTAGTAGAAATGTCTCAAGAAGAAGCATTTGCTCCCGCTCGTTACTTAGCAAACACAATTATTTTAATGGGTTTGCTTTCAGCAGGAGTACTAATGTTTGGCGTATTTTGGCTGACAAAACAATTGACGATCTCTCAAAAAACATTACAAGATTACAGCCATCAATTAGAAATTAAAGCCCAAGAAGCGCAAACAGCTAACCGATCTAAAAGCGAATTTCTTGCCAACATGAGTCATGAATTACGCACACCTCTTAATGCCATTATCGGTTTTGCTCAATTGATGGAAAGAGATGCTACTCTAACCCCTCAACAACAAGATTCCCTTACTATCATTAATCGAAGTGGCGAACACCTGCTCAACTTAATCGATGACGTATTGGACATGTCTAAAATTGAAGCAGGACGAATTACTCTTAATTGCCAACCTTTCGATTTGCTAGAACTACTGCAAGTTCTTAAAGACATGTTCAGGGTGAGAGCCGAAAAAAAACAATTGTTTTTGCAATTCGAAATAGCTGAAGATATACCTCAGTATATCAATAGCGATCGCGCCAAACTCAGACAAATTTTAATCAATCTACTCGGTAATGCGATTAAGTTTACCGATAGTGGAGGAGTAACTTTAGGCGTACAAATTGTCGATCGCACAAAAGCAACGATCGACAACGAACAATTAACCATCAACCATCGACGTTTACTTTTTGAAATCAAAGACACGGGACGGGGAATTGCTCGCGAAGAGATGCATAAACTGTTTAAGCCATTTATGCAAACTGCCAGTGGACTTCAAAGCGAAGGAGGAACGGGATTGGGTTTAGCTATTTCGCGTCGCTTTGTTCAATTAATGGGTGGCGATATTTCAATTAATAGTAGCCTTAATAAAGGGTCGAACTTTTGCTTCGAAATAGCAACTAATGTAGTTGAATCATCACAGATAAAACAACCTGCTGTTAAAAAACGAGTAATTGCGATCGCGCCCGAACAACCCACTTATCGAATTTTAGTCGTAGACGATCGCCTTGAAAACCGCAATTTATTAAAACAATTGCTCGATCGCGTCGGCTTTGAAACTCAAATTGCCACAAACGGATTAGAAGCAATTAATATTTGGCAAAAATGGCAGCCCCATTTTATTTGGATGGATATGCGAATGCCTGTCATGGATGGTTACGAGGCAACGCGAAAAATTAAAGCCTACCCCCAAGGAAAAAAAACAGCGATCGTTGCCATCACAGCTAGTGCGTTTGAGAAACAAAAAGAAAATATCTTAGCTGCTGGATGCGACGATTCGATCGCCAAACCATTTCAGGAACAAACTATTTTTGAGATAATGGCAAAGTATTTGGGAGTAAGTTATTTATACGAAGAAAAATATTCAAGCGATCGCATTTCTAATTCGAGCGATCGTAAAACTGCTTTGAGATCGGAAGATTTAAAAATAATGCCCGAACAATGGCGACAATCTCTATATCAAGCAGCAATGCAAGTAGATGGAGAATGGCTCGATCGCTTAATCGCCCAAATTCCAGAATCCGATCGCGCGATCGCTACAAAACTTACAGAAATGAATCGTAATTATAGTTTTGATGAAATTATGGAATTGATGGAAAAGGGGATAGGGGATAGGGGATAGGGGATAGGGAATAGGGAATAGGGAGTAATGAGTAATGAGTAATGAGTAATGAGTAATGAGCAATGAATTTTTTACGTCACGACTTCTGTACGGACGTTCCATGGAACGGAGGACGCGATGACGGAGGAGTCCTGGGGGGCGAACTTGGTTCGCCCCATTGAAGGACGTGTTTCCTCCGGCATTTCAGCCGTCCGTTCCCT
>JBOFLQ010000255.1:0-4761 GCA_051657945.1 Xenococcaceae cyanobacterium
CCCTTAAATACCCTTGCAACAAAAAATCAGTTCCGATCGCCGAAAATTCAACTTTCTCTAATGGCAAAGCATCGGTCATTTTCATTAATCCTAAATCGCCGATCGGGGAAGGAGAATTTTGTCCGCCGATAATTTTTGGTGCGATAAAAGCCATTACTTTTTGTACCGTTCCTTGGGCGATCGCGCTAGCTGCTAGCACGCCACCACATTCCCAGAGAACACTAGATAAACCTCGATCGTATAAATTTTGCATTACTGCGATCGGGGTTAGAGAATCTAACTCGATTATTTCTACTCCTCGATCGCTCAATTTTTGCTGTAAGTTGAGATTGCTTCCCGTTTGTGTAAATACCAAAGTAGCAGTTGCGTTAGTATTCCATAACTGGCAATCTGTTGGTAAATCCAAACTGCGACTCATGACAACTCGTAAGGGATTGCGATCGCTGGTATTATGAGTAGTCAGTAAAGGATTGTCGCGACGTACTGTATTGCCGCCAATAATAACCGCATCGCAAGCAGCGCGAGTTTGATGTACTAAATGTCTGGACTCTTTGGTCGTCACCCAAGCGCTATGACCGGTCGTTGTGGCAATTTTACCATCTAGAGTCATGGCATATTTGAGAATGCCGAAAGGACGCTTGTAAACAATTCGATGAATGAATGCTTCGTTGAGTTGGCGAGAAGCTTCATCTTCAACACCGACGAGAACTTCAATACCCTCAGCACGCAATCGATCGATTCCACCACCACTGACACGAGGATCTGGATCGATCGTGCCTACTACCACTTTAGCTACCCCAGCAGCGATAAGAGCCTCCGAACATGGTGGCGTACGTCCATAGTGATTGCATGGCTCTAGATTGACATAAACAGTGGAATCCTTGGCGCGATCGCCAGCTTGTCGCAACGCAAAAACTTCTGCATGAGGTTGTCCCGCACCAGGATGAAAACCTTCACCAATAATTTCGCCATCTTTAACTACAACCGCACCGACAAGAGGGTTGGGAGAAGTTTTTCCCAGCGCCTGACGTGCTAATTGCAAACAACGCTGCATCATGGCGCGATCGACATGTGTACCCACATAAGTATTTTCTGACCGAGAAGAGTCCGATTGGCGATTCACTTGGTTTTGATTGTTGCTACATGTTGGCATTCTACAATTATGCTGAAAATATAAATAAACTATCTCGATCGAAAATGTCATGCTCTGGAAACACGGCTTTAAATTAATCGCACCGATCGTTTTACTGTGGTTGGGTTTAGAGCTAGTTTGTCGCTTAGGAGCAGAAATTTTTTGGTTTCAAGAAGTCAACTATTTGTCTGTTTACCTAACCAGGCTGACAACTAAAGGCGCTTTATGGGCATTAGTTTTTACCGTGAGTGTCAGCTATCTGCTGATAAATCTTGCCTTCGCACAACGGCTCAAACATCCCAAACCAGAAACATTCGCTTGGGGAAAGGAAAAAACGCTCTCCTTTCGGTCGTGCAACGCATTCGAGAAATGGCAGAAATATTCTCAGCAAAAGCGGCTTTCTGCTTCAAAATACCTCAAATTAAACTGGCTACTTCCTTTGTCTGTGGGTTTAAGTCTGTTAATTGGGTTAATACTGGTTTATTACGGTCGCATTGTCTTCGATTACTGGTATCCAAATGCCGATCGAGCTCATCTAACTTCACTAATTCCCAACCGATTTCGACCCGAAACTATTTGGCAAATTGGAAGTCAGTTAAGCGAACGAGATTGGTATCTCTTACCAACTCTAGTCTTGACGATCGCTTTACTCGTCTATCCTCGTTTTTTAGTTACCTCGATCGCCGTCATTCTAAGCTTACTTTTGGGGTCGATTTTATCCGAACATTGGGACAAGGTATTACAATTTTTTCACCCGACACTTTTTAACTCTAGTGAAGCTGTATTCAATAAAGATATTAGCTTCTACGTATTTACGCTACCCGTTTTGCAGTTACTGGAATTTTGGTTAACGGGACTTGCTTTGTATGGATTCGTTTCCGTTCTCCTCGTCTATCTGCTATCGGGAAATAGTTTGAGTGAAGGAAGATTTTTGGGATTTTCCAGAGAGCAACAACGTCATCTTTACGGATTGGGTGGCTGTCTGATGCTGGCGATCGCTTTAAATTTCTGGCTCAGTCGTTACGAATTACTCTATTCAACGCGAGGAGTCATTTATGGCGCAAGCTATACCGATGTCATCGCGCAATTGCCAGCCAATACTATGCTAAGTATTCTAGCGATCGCTATCGCGGCAATATTTTTTTGGTATTTACTCTTACGATATCGTAAGAGTCTTTGTAATAGATTATTATTCTACGGATTGGGATTGTATTTAGTACTTGCTGTAGGGATTGGCATAGCTCTACCCTATGCCGTACAGTATTTGGTAGTTCAACCCAACGAATTAGCAAAAGAGCGACCCTATATCGAGCGCGCTATTGCTCTAACTCGACAAGCTTTTGCTTTAAATAATATCGACACACAAAGCTTTTCTCCGCAAGGGCAATTAAGCGAAGCAGATCTTCGGGCAAACAAACTAACTATTCGCAACATTCGTCTCTGGGACAAGCAACCCCTCTTAGAAACCAATCGACAACTCCAACAAATTCGTCTTTACTATCGTTTTCCCGATGCCGATATCGATCGCTATACTATTGCAACAGAAGCAGACAAAAATAAAAACAGCGATTGGCTACGCCAGCGAGCTTTGCTCGATCGACGACAGATTTTAATCTCCGCACGAGAACTCGACTATAGTGCCGTACCCCAGCAAGCTCAAACCTGGGTAAACCAGCATCTCATCTACACTCATGGTTATGGTTTTACCATCTCTCCTGCCAATAAGGTTGCCCCTGGTGGGTTGCCCGAATATTTTGTCAGGGATATTGGCAGCGATCGAGCGGGTGCGCTGACTGTTTCTAACCAAGCTGTTCGTGACAGTATTCCGATTGGTAATCCGCGCATTTACTACGGCGAGATTACTAACAACTATGTCATGACTGGAACTAGCGTCAGAGAGTTGGACTATCCCAGTGGCAGCGAAAATGCTTACAATATCTACGATGGTCGTGGTGGAATTAACATCGGTTCGAGTTGGCGAAAATTACTATTTGCCAAATACTTAAATGATTGGCGCATGGTATTTACACCTGAATTTTTACCCGAGACGAAAGTTTTATTTCGACGCAACATTATCCAAAGAGTTCGAGCGATCGCTCCTTTTCTCAGATTCGATCGCGATCCCTATCTAGTAGCAGCAGATCCGCAAGATCCAAACATCCAAACGCAAAGCTCTTTATATTGGATCGTCGATGCCTATACTACAAGCGATCGCTATCCCTATTCCGATCCTGCAAGCGTTGGAATGAATTATATTCGCAACTCGGTCAAGGTTGTCATTGATGCCTATCATGGCTCGGTTAACTTTTACGTGGCCGATAAAAGCGATCCAATTATTAAAACCTGGTTGGCAATTTTTCCCAGTTTATTTAAGCCGCTCGATGCAATGCCAGCCAGCCTTCGCAACCACATTCGCTATCCGATCGATTTCTTCAATATTCAATCAGAGCAATTGATGACCTATCACATGACCGATCCTCAAGTGTTCTACAATCGCGAAGATCGGTGGCAAATACCCAACGAAATTTACGGCGACAAACCTCGTTTAGTTGAGCCGTATTACCTAATTACCAGTTTACCCGCCGTTCGTTTTGAAGAATTTATTTTGCTCCTTCCCTATACTCCCAGTCAACGCACCAATCTAGTTGCTTGGTTGGCGGCGCGATCGGATGGCGAGAATTACGGTCGATTGTTGCTGTATGTTTTTCCCAAACAGCGTTTAGTTTACGGTACAGAGCAAATTGAGGCTCGCATCAATCAAGATCCAGTTATTTCACAACAAATTTCTTTATGGAATCGCCAAGGTTCTAAAACCATTCAAGGAAATCTTTTAATAATTCCGATCGAGCAATCTTTACTTTATGTCGAACCGCTTTATTTAGAGGCTACTCAGAACAGCTTACCCACACTAGTTAGGGTAATTGTCGCCTACGAAAACCGTATTGTCATGGCACAAACCCTAGAACAAGCATTGCAAGCCATTTTTCAGGAACAAGAAACCCCCGAGCCGATTATCCGTCCTGTTGAATAAGCGATCGAGCATCTAGTGCAGAAATTGAAGAAAAGTAGCAAATGTTCGATCGATTTCATTCTTTTGGTAGATGCAAAAATAGTTGTGTAGCTGTTATTTTCGTTTATTAACCCTATTAAAGTAAGCAATGTCGCGATCGAATTTATTAAAAATGTAATTCGCAAAAATTAATCCTGCTCGTTTTTTTGATGGACACAGGTAATCAAAAAGATCGATTTTGCACTAATTTGCTAGGAGAAGACTTAAATGCTAACTCCTGCCAACCCGAAAACCAAATTCTCCAAAAACAAACAAGTTTAGTGGACAATTCTTGCTTTTTTTTATTATCGAGCGATTTAATGTGCGTTGCTGGCATGGATGGCTATTTCAAGCAATTGAATCCAGCTTTTCTAAAAACGCTCGGTTATTCTCAACAAGAGTTGTTAGCCAAATCTTTTTTTGACTTCATTCATCCTGAAGACAACGTCTGCGCGGGTGTCCCCAGTCTCAGCAGTCAACGGCGGACTGGGGAGGGTGCTTCGCGGCGATGAAACGAAGTGGAATCGCCAAATTAACTTGTAGGTGAGTCCACAGGCTGGATATACTTTTTGAGCCGTTC